>NZ_CP014160.1:1800000-2033849 GCF_001543145.1 Aerococcus sanguinicola
AGCCTATCGTGACTTTATGCAAGAGAAGGGCAAGCAGGTTCAGATTCACTTCCATAAAGTTGCTGCCCACACTGGCAACCGCTATAATGAATGGGCAGACCAGCTGGCTAAAGCGGGTAGCCAAACGGTCCAAGAAGATTGAAAGGAGCTTAAAGATGTGGATTGCTTGCTTAATTATTGTCTTGAGCCTAGTCCTTGACCAAGTCGTTAAGGGGTGGACCGTGAGTCACTTGGCCCTATTTGAGAGTCAGCCCTTAATTCCTCAGGTGCTATCGCTCCAGTACATCCAAAATCGCGGTGCAGCTTGGGGGATGTTAGAAGGGCAGATGGGCTTCTTCTTTATAATCACCCTTGTGGTCGTGGCTGTCCTAGCCTATACCCTCTATAAAGAAAGAAAGCAGGCCTTTTTGCTGCGCCTAGCTCTCAGCCTAATGATCGGGGGAGCCTTGGGCAATTTTATCGACCGGATGAGACTCGGTTATGTGGTGGATATGTTCCGTTTAGACTTTATTGATTTTCCTATTTTCAATGTAGCGGATATTTGTTTGACCCTAGGCGTCTTTCTATGCGTAATTTATTTATTATTTTTTGAGGGGGATGACCATGCTAAGCATTCATGATAAGTGGACGGTGGACCAAGACCAGGGGCGCTTGGACCGCTACCTGGCTGAAATTTACCCCCAACATAGCCGCAGTGAAATTAAGACTTGGATTCAACAGGATGAAGTCAAGGTGAACCAAGGAGTCGTTAAGGCTTCCTATAAGCTTGAAGCTGGGGATGTCATTAGTGTAGACCTGGACCAGGAAGACCAGGTACTCCATATAGAAGCGGAAGCCATCGATTTGGATATTATTTATGAAGATGATGCCTTCTCGGTGGTCAATAAGGCCCAGGGACAGGTTGTCCATCCTTCACCTGGCCATGAAGGAGGCACCTTGGTCAACGCCTTGGTCTACCATTGCGACCACTTATCGGACTGCGGGGAAAGTTTCCGCCCCGGGATTGTCCACCGTATTGATAAGGACACGAGCGGGCTCTTAGTGGTCGCTAAGACCAACCAGGCCCACCAAGCACTGACCCGGCAAATTCAAGATAAGACACTGAAGCGGGAGTACCTGGCCCTCGTTTACGGGCAAATCTTTGAACAATCTGGAACAATTGACGCTGGGATCCGCCGCCATCCCGTCCACCGCACCCGCTTTGAAGTTTCAGAAGAGGGACGGCCGGCCCGGACCCATTTTCGGCTTTTACACCAGTATAGTAGATATAGTCTCCTGGCCTTGGTTTTGGAAACGGGACGCACCCATCAAATCCGCGTTCATTTAGACTTTATTGGTCATCCCGTCGTAGACGACCCCTTATATGCCAAGGACCACCAGCAAGACTTTTTCGATGATAAAGGCCAGCTCCTCCACGCCCGCCGCTTGACCCTCAAGCACCCTGTGACGGGGGAAGAAATGTGCTTTGAAGCCGATTTGCCCGACCACTTCCAAAAGATTTTAGGAGCTATTTAAGCACTAAATTCATTTTACAAGTGCCGGGATCTTTAGTAGAATGATTGAGTATAAGTTTTGCAGAGAGGAGAGAAGCAAGATGACAACAGGAATTTGGATTTTAATTGTAATTTTAGCCTTAGTTGCTGGGATTGCTATCGGTATTTATATTGCACGTCGTACGATGGACAGCTATTTTGAGAAGAATTCACCTATCTCAGAAGATATGATCCGTCAAATGATGGCATCCATGGGACAAAAGCCTTCTGAAAAACGTGTACGCCAAATTATGAACTCAATGAAAACAAGCCATAAAAAATAAGCATAGTCCGCTTGCCAGCTTCTGCTTCTATTAAGAGCATCTTAGCTGACAAGTGGGTGTTTTTTAATTAAAGGGGGCCGGTCACTGATGTACCGTTTTTTTGTGATTTTGATTCGTTGGCTGTTGCGTGTAGTGAATGGTAAGCCGCACTATGAATTCCATCCCGACTATTCGGCCGATGAAACCTATGTTGTGGTGAGCCCACACCGTTCTTTACTGGATCCACCGGTGATTGCAGCGGCCCTGTATCCGGATACGGTTTTCTTTTTAGCGAAAAAGGAACTCTTCGATATTCCGGTTTTTGGTTGGTTGATCCGCAAGGCGGGCATGATTCCGATCGACCGGTCCAAGCCAGGTCGGGCTGCGATGAAAGAATGCTTAAAAGAATTGAAGGCAGGCCATAATATTGGGATCTTTCCCACCGGCTCCCGTTATTCTGCAAAAATCAAGCCCGGGGCCTCCATGCTGGCTGGCATGAGTAAGAAACGACTCTTGCCGGTCGTTTACCAGGGGCCTCTAGAGGTCAAGGGGCTCTTTAGCCGGAAAGCAGAACATCGGGTGAAGGTTCGGGTCGGCGCCCCTATCGACTTGCCCGATAAGAAACGTTTAAAGGATGAAGATCTAGAGGCCTTGGATAAGGCCATTGCGCTTGCCTTTGAAGCCACAGACGCCGCCCTTGATCCGACCTATCACTATGACATCGAGGCGGCCAAGGCCAAGCATAAGCAGAAGAATAAATAAGAGTAAGAGGCTGGGACTTAGTTTCCGGTCTCTTTTACTTTATCCTGCTATTCTCAGGATAGCGCCATGAAATTCTATTTGTGTTATAATGTATTAATAGGAATAGAATTTGGGGGAATGAGCATGAAGTGGAGTATTCCGACAAAAACCATAGCAGAAGGACGTAAACTCTCAGATGAGGGACGGGTGACTAAGGTCTATCCGGTAGAAGCAGAGAATGTTTGGCGCGCAGAAGTGATTGATGACCAGAAATATTATGTCATCCTCGATGGTTCGGGTAAAGAAGAAGACATTTGCCAGTGTGATGAATGGTTCAAGAAGCATTTTTGTGTCCACACTGTAGCCGTTGAGCTCTTCTTGCAAGACCATTCAGTAGTCCGGGCCATGAAATTTAGCCAGCGTCCCTTGTTCTACTATCCAGCAGACCTTTACGACGAGAGCGAGACTTGTGAGCAAGTCTATCAGGAATTTTACCAACATTTTATTGAAGAAGAGACGGCTGATTATTTTGGCCCTCTATTGGTTGAAATCGAACTTTATGATGAACAAAACATACCCTTTAGCCAGGATAATGATAGCCTCTTTTACTTGCGACTGCGGCTAGGGATTGATACGAGCTATTATGTGAACGACCTGGAGGCTTTCTTCCAAGCCTTGCTCAGTGGGGGAAGCTTCAATTTGCAGAACCATAATAATGACCAGGTCTGCTTGCGCCAGGAATGCTTTGATCCAGATATGTACGCCTTCTTGAATAGTCTAGCTGAGGATTTTTTACGGCATAAGCACTGGGAGAATACGATCGCCCATGTTCCTTCAACTAAGAAGAACCAGCAGCGGCTCTATCTCAATGAGGAGGAGTTAATTGCCTTACTCAAGACTGATCTGATTAAACATGTCTTTATTGCTGACCAGGAGCTTGAGAATTTTAGCTTGATCGAAAATGACCGGCCCATCCTCTATAATATTGCCTATGATGGCGAAATTTATCGCTTAAGCCAGGTTCAAGAGGCTAAGTGGTATCGGTATTACGGTTTAATTTTTAACGGGAATGATTTTTACCATATTGAAGCGGATGATAAGTATTTCGATGCCATGTCGATCATCCAGGATAACTTTGTCTTAAATCGTTTTAAATTAGACTTTAAGCCGGAAGAAATGAAGAATTTCTTTTCCCTCTTTGGTCGCCTATTGCTGGAACACAGTCTGGTAAAGAATGTCACTGTGCTGGACTTCGCTCCTCTTCTAGATCTAGACTGCCAGCTTGAGATTGGGGCCAGCCAGGGACGGCTAGAACTGGCCCTGACCTTCCACTATGGCGACTACATGCTCTCCGATGATCCGATTGAAACGGACCTACCTGAAGATAGGATCCTTTTACGCCAGCTAGCGGATGAATTAGACGCTGAAGCCTTCCTACGCGCTTATGGTTTTACAAAGGAAAATTATTATTACTGTAAAGACTACGGGTCGATCGACCAGATGATGAGGGACTTGCAGCGTTTTGAACAATATCTGCCCGAAGATTGGAAGATTAGCTATACCAAGAACTTAGAGAGCTGGCAGTCCAATGATATTGAGGTTGAAGTGGTAACTGAGCAGAATAAGCAACACCGCTTCCTGACCATTGATTTTGAAACGGATGATATCAATGAGCATGAGATTGACCGGATTATTGAACGACTCCAAGCCAATGAACGCTTCATGCAATTAGAGGATGGCCGGATTATTAATGTGAACCAGGTCTTTACGGAAGACCAGAACCGCATGCTCAAACAATTGAAGCAGCAGAATAAGCAGTGGAAGAATGGGGACCCGATCCCGATCTACCAGAGCTTGCTCTTTGCGGACCTCTTGAACAGTCAGGCGGATTTTGAAGCCTTCTATGAGGATATCATGCACCCAGACCAGGAGGACTACCGACCTAATCCACGACTGAAGACCGAGCTTTCCGATTACCAACAATATGCGGTTCAGTGGTTCAAGGTTTTAGCCAAGTATCAATTAGGTGGTCTGCTTGCTGATGAAATGGGCTTAGGCAAGACCGTTCAAACCATCGCTTTCTTATTGGATTACTTGGAAGAACATCCTTCGGGCCAGGTCCTCATTGTTGCGCCAGCTTCGGTACTCTATAACTGGTACCATGAACTTGACCGCTTTGCCCCAAGCTTGGAAGCTGTAGTGATCGATGGTTCTGCTGAGGAAAGGGAACAAATGCGCGAGGAAGGGCATGGGAAGATTTGGATCTCATCTTATTCTTCCTACCGCAATGACCAAGTAGCCTACCAGGACTACTTCTTCGATGTTTTAATCCTGGATGAAGCCCAAGCCCTGAAGAACAATCGAACCGTTCTTTACCAATCCTTTATGCAGCAAAAGTCTGGCTTACGGATTGCCTTGTCGGGGACACCGCTTGAAAATAACTTGCAAGAATTCTGGTCCCTCATGCAAATTATTTTGCCCGGCCTCCTGCCTGGTCGTCGCGATTACCAGCAATTATCGGTTGACCAGATCCGTAAGCGGGTCCAACCCTTCGTTCTCAGACGGACCAAGGCGGATGTTTCCCTAGAATTACCAGAAAAACGGAGTTCCGACCGCTATGCTGGGATGACACCCGAACAGAAAAATATTTACCTGGCTTATCTTAAGGACATCCAAGAACAGTTGGCGGAAGGAAATTTCGACAGTGGGCGGACACGGATGGAAATGTTGGCGGCGATTACACGCTTGCGGCAAATTTGTTGCCATCCCCGCTTAATCGACCCTGATTCTGAAGCAGGGTCCGGGAAGTTTGACTACTACCGCAACTTATTAGATCGGGTCCTCCAAGATGACAAGCGCGTTTTAGTCTTCTCCCAATTCACCTCCATGCTGGATATTTTGGAAGAAGATTTAAAGGCTGAAGGAGTGACCTATTTCCGCATTGACGGTCAAACCAAGAAGGGGGACCGGCAAAGTCAAGTTGACGCCTTCAACCAGGGTGAGGGCTCAGTCTTCCTCATTTCCTTACGGGCAGGGGGCGTTGGGATTAACCTGACGGGTGCGGATACGGTCTTCCTCTATGACCTCTGGTGGAACCCCTCGATTGAGGAACAAGCCATTGGTCGGGCCCACCGGATTGGTCAGAAGAAGAATGTTCAAGTCTACCGGATGATCACTGAGGGAACGATTGAACAGCGGATTGCTGAACTTCAAGAAGAAAAACGCAATCTCTTTGAACAGCTCTTCGATGAAGAAGCCAAAGATTCCGACCGCCTTTCTATGGAAGACTTGAAGTATATTTTAGACTATGAAGAGAAATAGAAAAGGGACTTGCCCTAAAGTTCCTCATGTGCTATAATCTTCTAGTGCCTTTAGGGCATGAAATGTCACACCCTATGGATTGGAACGCATGGTGCTCATTGAGAGTTGCGTTCAATTGAAGTAGGGGCGGAATAAAACCAAATAGGAGGAATTTTTAATGGCAGTTGTAAGTATGAAACAATTATTAGAAGCAGGGGTTCACTTCGGACACCAAACACGTCGCTGGAACCCAAAAATGGACCGTTACATCTTTACAGAACGTAATGGTATCTACATCATCGATTTACAACAAACAGTAAAATTAATCGATGAAGCCTACAACTATGTACGCGATCTTGCAGCAAATGATGGGGTAGTTCTCTTCGTAGGGACTAAGAAACAAGCCCAACAATCAATTGAAGATGAAGCAATTCGTTGCGGTCAATACTATGTTAACCATCGTTGGTTAGGTGGGACTTTGACTAACTGGGAAACCATCCAAAAACGTGTACGCCGCATGAAAGATATTGACCGTATGGAAGAAGACGGCACTTTCGATGTGTTACCTAAGAAAGAAGTTCTTGAACTCGAAAAAGAACGTGAAAAATTACAAAATAACTTGGGCGGTATCGCTGACATGCCACGTATTCCAGACGTGATGTTTGTGGTAGACCCTCGTAAAGAACACATTGCAATCAAGGAAGCACACAAGTTAAATATTCCTGTGATCGCTATGGTTGATACCAACTGCGACCCAGATGAAGTAGACTATGTGATTCCTTCAAATGATGACGCTATCCGTGCGGTTAAATTAATTAGCCAAACGATTGCGGAAGCTGTTATTGAAGGACGTCAAGGCCTTGACGAAGAAGAAGCCGCTGAAGAAGCAGCTGTATCAAACGAAGACCTTGAAGCTGTTGCAGCTAAGATGCAAGGTGAAGAAGAAGCTGACCAAGACTAATTCAGTCTCGACTTTGGACTGTAAATCTTGCAGTCTTTAGCAAAATAGAGTAAAATTAGTTTGGAGTATAGAGCTATCTTGTAAGGACGATCAAGCTGTGAGTAGGCTGTACTTATGAGATAGCTCTTTTTAAAAAGATGACAATCAATCGAGGAGGATTTATAGATGGCAATTACTGCAAAACAAGTTAAAGAATTACGTGATCGAACAGGCGTTGGGATGATGGACGCTAAGAAGGCCCTCCAAGAAGTAGATGGCGATATGGATAAGGCTATCGACTACTTGCGTGAAACAGGCCAAGCTAAAGCTGCGAAAAAGGCAGGCCGTATTGCTGCTGAAGGTTTAGCTAAAGTTCTGGTTAAGGGCAATGACGCAGTGATCGTTGAATTAAACGCTGAAACTGACTTCGTTGCTAAGAACGAAAAATTCCAAAACATGTTGAATGCAATTGCTGAAGCCCTATTAGAAGCAAAACCTAGCTCATTAGAAGATGCAATGACTAGCGTACAAGTTGACGGCACCCAACTTGATGAATACATGAGCCAAATGATTTCCGTTATTGGTGAAAACTTAAACCTACGTCGTTTCACTATTTTCTCTAAAACAGATGGTCAACATTTCGGTCAATACTCTCACTTAGGGGGTAAGATTGCTGTTTTAGTTACTGTTGACGGTGGCGATGAAGAAGTTGCAAGCAATGTTGCGATGCACATCGGCGGGATCAACCCACAATACATCGATGAAAATTCTGTCCCTGAAGAAGTGGTTGAACACGAACGTGAAGTTCTTACTGAACAATCACTTAACGAAGGCAAACCAGAAAAAATTGTTCACAAGATGGTTGAAGGACGTCTCCGTAAATTCTTCTCAGAAATCTGCTTAGTGGACCAAGACTACCTATTAGATGGTGACCAAACAGTGGGTCAATACCTCAGCTCTAAGGGTGCTTCAGTTGTTGACTTCCGTCGCTATGAAGTTGGCGAAGGCATTGAAAAACAAGAAGAAGACTTTGCTGCTGAAGTTCAAAGTCAAATGGGTAAATAATTAGATGTAATTCGCCGTTTTAACGGTAGCAGATGGGTTGGGATTTCTTTTCCCAACCTTTTTCATAAGGAGATTGAAAATAAAATGGCAGAACCAATGTACAAGCGCGTGGTATTAAAGTTAAGTGGTGAAGCTTTGGCGGGAGACGATGGCTTTGGCATCAATCCTGCCGTGATGAAAAAAATTGCTAGTGAAATTAAAAGCGTCCATGAGCTAGGGGTTGAAATCGCTATCGTTGTCGGCGGTGGCAATATCTGGCGTGGAGTAACCGGTGAACAAATGGGTATGGACCGGGCCCAAGCCGACCATATGGGAATGCTGGCAACGATTATGAATGCTCTAGGACTCCAAGACTGTTTACAGAATGTGGGCGTTCCTTCCCGGGTTCAAACTTCTATTGAAATGCGGGAAGTTGCTGAACCTTATATCCGCCTACGTGCGATTCGTCACTTAGAGAAGGGGCGTGTGGTCATCTTTGCAGGGGGGACAGGGAATCCTTTCTTCTCAACAGATACCGCTTCGGCTCTGAGAGCAGCTGAGATTGAAGCCGATGTGATCTTGATGGCTAAAAACGGTGTGGATGGGGTCTATTCTGCTGACCCTCAAGTCGATACTGATGCTATCAAGTACACCGACTTAACCTACTTAGATGTGATCAATAAGAATCTGCGTGTAATGGATTCCACGGCCTCAACCTTGAGTATGGATAATGACATTCCACTCGTCGTCTTTAACTTAAATGAACCAGGAAATATTCGCCGCGTTGTGATGGGCGAACCGATTGGTACAACTGTAAAGGGGTAGAAATTATGGCAATCAATACATTAATTAAAGATACTGAAAACCGTATGAAGAAGTCTGAAGAATCCTTGCGAGGCGAACTGGCTCGGATCCGAGCTGGAGTAGCCAATGCTAGCTTACTCTCAGGCATTGAAGTGGACTACTATGGGGCGCCAACACCGCTCCAATCCATTGCTTCAATTACCATCCCAGAAGCTCGGATGTTAGTGGTAACACCTTACGACAAATCCGCTTTGGAAAATATCGAACACGCCATCAATGCTTCAGATATTGGTATTGCGCCAACAAATGATGGGGATAAGATCCGCCTTGTTATCCCTGCCTTGACCACAGAACGCCGCCAAGAGCTTTCTAAATTAGTAGGTAAGGACTTAGAAGATGCCAAGGTGGCTGTCCGTCATATCCGTCGTGATGCTATCGACACCATCAAAAAAGCGGAAAAAGATAGCGAAATTACGGAGGATGACCAACGTCGGATGGAAGAGGACGTGCAAAAGGTCACTGACCAAAGTATTGCTCGTTTAGAAGATATCGCTAAAGAAAAAGAAGAAGAAATTCTTAATGGCTAGTTAGCCTCTGGAAAGAGTCTGGACCCGTCCAGGCTTTTTCTTTTTGGACTCTTTTAAGTAAATTTCACTTAAAAATCCAAGAATAATTTTTTTTGCTGTGAATCTATGGTAAGATAGACAAGATATAAGCGAGCAGCTTTTAATATTTTTTAGCAAAGGATGGATGATGAATGACACTGGCGAAAGCATTAAACCCGGAACTCCCGCTTCCCCAACACGTTGCCATTATTATGGACGGTAATGGACGCTGGGCAGAAGAGCGGGGGCTGAAACGGACAGAGGGTCATAAAGAAGGACTCAATGCGCTCAAGCGGACCATTGTTGCGGCTGCTAAGTTAAAAATCAAAGTGCTAACAGTTTATGCCTTTTCAACGGAAAACTGGGCCAGGCCTAAAAGAGAAGTTCAGTACCTGATGTCGCTTCCTCATTTGCTCAATCAGAAGGTGATGCCGGAATTAATGAAGAATAATGTCCGGGTCTGCCTAACGGGAAATCGTGAACATGTCCCCGACAAAACTTGGTCTTATATTGAATCAGCTGTTAAGAAAACAGCGGATAATGATGGCTTGATCTTAAACATCGCCTTTAATTATGGCTCGCGCTTGGAGATTGTTAAAGCCTGTCAGAGCTTGGCTAAAGAGGCGGCAGAAGGCCAGCTTGATCCAGTAGACATTGATGAAGAAAGCTTCAGCCAGCACCTGCAAACGGCTTTCTTGGGTGACTTGCAAGATCCCGACCTATTAATCCGCTCGAGCGGGGAAATCCGCTTAAGCAATTACTTACTCTGGCAACTGGCCTATAGTGAATTTGTTTTTACAGATACCAAATGGCCAGACTTTGATGAAGATGTTTTCTATGCTTGCCTAGCTGAATTCCAACACCGTCAGCGTCGTTTCGGCAAAGTTTAAGAGAATAGGAGAGGCTTATGCGATTAAGAACTCTGACAGCTCTGGTGGCGCTGGCTATTTTTATCCCCTTACTGGTTATGGGAGGCAGTGCTTTTGAATTGTTGGTGATAGCCATAGCGGGTATCACCCTCTTTGAATTACTCAGCTTATTGGCTGTCAATTTTTTTACTTTAGAAAGTTTTTTTGCTTATTTGTTGATGTATCTGGCCTTGCTTCCCCAGCACTACCTGGATTTCTTACCTGAGCAATTGGACCAGATGACCCTTTTTTATACTGGGGTTGTTATCTTTCTTTCCCTAATGGTCCACCGACCAGAGCGCTTAGATTTTAGCCTGATTGCTAAGATAACTTTGGCTGCTCTCTACGTGGGCCGGGGCTATCATTTTTTAATTCTAGGTCGAGAAATGGGTCTTTTAGCGATTCTTTTTGTTTTGGTAATCATCTGGTCCAATGATACTTTTGCCTATTTAACGGGTCGTGCCATTGGCCGTCGTCCCTTGGCACCCGCCATTTCACCCAATAAAACGATTGAAGGCTCGATCGGGGGCATTGTTGGGGCCTTCTTGGTTTCTTTAATCTTTGACTATTTCTTTAATATTTACCAGCTCAGTTTCTTGGGGAATTTAATCTTGGTCATCCTTCTCTGCTTGGCTGGGCAAATGGGAGACTTGGTCGAGTCATCGATCAAAAGACAGTACCATGTCAAAGATTCAGGCAAGCTATTGCCGGGGCACGGGGGCTTTTTGGACCGTTTTGATAATATCTTATTTGTCCTACCCATTTTTTACTTTTTGATGGCCTTCTTTTAAGTAGACTAAGCGAAGGGAGTTTTTTATGAAAACCATCATTACTTTCTTACTCATATTTTCAGTTATTGTCATCTTCCACGAATTTGGTCACTTCTTTTTTGCTAAACGGGCGGGGATTCTCGTGCGTGAATTTGCGATAGGGATGGGGCCTAAGCTCTACCAGTACCAGGGCGAGGAAACCACCTATACGATCCGCCTCTTACCCATTGGGGGCTATGTTCGTATGGCAGGACTTGAGGAGATGGCGGACAGTGTGGAAGCGGGCATGCAGCTTTCTCTGACCTTTAATGAGGCGGGTAAAGTATCGGAACTTTCGCTAGCTGAAGAAGATCTTGCCGCTGAGGCCTTGCCGGTTGAAGTGGTCACTGCTGATTTAGACCGCGACCTAAGTCTTCAAGCTATTCCTTATGGGGAAAGAGAAGCTCAGACTTATGTGATTGACCGGCAAGCAGACTTTGTGGAAGCGGATGGGACCCGGCTAAAGATTGCCCCTTATGACCGGCAATTCCAGTCTGCTTCTATTCCCCAACGCTTAATGACAAATTTCGCAGGCCCCATGAATAATTTCATTTTGGGAATCCTTGCCTTTACTGTTTTAGCCTTTGTCCAAGGGGGCGTGCCCTCCTCTGAGGCTATTGTAGGTGAAGTTGTCGACGGTTCACCGGCCCAAGCGTCACATTTACAAACAGGTGATCAGATTCAGACCATTAATGGCCAGGAAGTCGCTTCCTTTGCGGACATGCAGGCCAAGGTTTCGAGTTCTGAAGGTAAGCCCTTAGAAGTGACCTATGAACGCCAGGGTCAAGAAATGACGACCCAGCTCCAACCCAAAGAAGTGGACTATAAGGGACAAAAAATCTACCAAATCGGCGTTGGCCGTTTTAAAGATAGCCGTTTCTTGGCTAAACTAACTTACGGCTTTAAGGCGAGCTGGGCCATGATTACAGGGATTCTAACTACCCTAGTAGGAATGTTTAAGAATGGCTTTAACATCAACCAATTTGGTGGGCCGGTCTTTATGTACCAAGCGACTGGTGAAGTGGTCAACCAGGGCTGGATTGCTATTATGTCTTGGACCGCTATGTTAAGCCTCAATTTAGGGGTGGTGAACCTCTTGCCTGTCCCCGCCTTGGATGGGGGGAAGATCCTCTTCAATATTATTGAAGCGGTCCTAGGTCGCCCTGTTGACCAAAAAGTCGAAGGCATTATTAACCTGGCCGGAGCAGCTTTATTATTTATATTAATGATTGCCGTGACTTGGAATGATATTCAACGTCTATTTTAAATGTTTATATAAGATGGAGTGAGCAGCCGATAAAATTGGCTGACTTGCCCTGACTCGATTCGAGGGTAGGAGATGGAAGTAGTTGATGAGTGTAGCTTATCCTAGGACCAAGCGCCTACCCTTCTTTATTTTAAGAAAGGAGCGTCCTTTTGGAAGAGAAGAAAGAAGCTTTTAACCGTTTGCTTAAGCAAATTAATTTTTCTGATTCCGATTCAAATTTTCAGGCGGGTTGGATTGACCATGTGACCGTCCATACCAAGTCTCGCCTTTATCAATTTACCCTAGCTTTTCCCAAGCAATTAAAGGCTAGTCAATTTAAGGCCCTGGAAGAAGCTTTGCAAGTTGGCTTCCAGTCGATTGCTAAGGTTGACCTAGGCTTGACCTGCTCTAGGGCAGAGGACTGGGAGGCAGAGGAGGTTCTGGCTTATTGGCCCGTAGTAGTTGAACGCAGTCATATCTCTAATGGTCTCGCCCAACAGATTCTCACCCAGCAATTGCCGACTTGGGAGGGGGGAAAGTTTATCTTAAGGGTGGACAACCCGCAAATTCAAGCCTTTTTAGAGACTAATTATTTAGAGGTCATCAAACAGAATTACTTTGTCCTCGGTTTTTCTAACGTGCGCTTTCAAGTGATTGTGGATGAAGCGACAGCTAATGACCGCCAAGCCCAGTTTGAAGCTCGCCAGGAACAATTGGAACGCGAACAGCAGGAGCTGGCTAAGCAGGCCAGTGTCCGCCAGGCCAAGGAAGCTAAGGACAAACCCCGCCCTAGTAAATTAGCGATTGGACGATCTGTGCCCGTAGATAAGCTCCAACCCATGCGCTCATATGTAGAGGAACAATATGGGGCTGCCATGGAAGGGGTTATTTTCGAGAAAGAAGTCCGAGAATTGAAAACGGGCCGGCGGATTTTGAATCTGAAGTTCTCTGACTATACCTCGGCTTATCTGGTCACTATGTTCTCACGCAATGATGAGGATATTGCCGTCTTTGAAGGTCTAGAAGAAGGGATGTGGGTTCGCGTCCAAGGGGAAATCCGGATGGACGACCGGTTTGCCCGCGACTATGTGCTAATGGGTCGTGACCTCGAAGTCATCACTAAGGAGGGGCGCAAGGACCAAGCGGAGGAAGGCAAGAAGCGGATTGAGCTCCACCTCCACTCCAATATGTCGGCCTTAGACGCGACCAATACCATTTCAGATTTTGCCGCCCAAGCTAAGGCCTGGGGACAGCCCGCCATTGCTGTTACGGACCACGGCAATGTCCAAGCTTTCCCTGAGGCCAGCCAGGCTGCCAAGGCCAATGATATTGCCATGATCTACGGCTTAGAAGCTAATGTTGTGGATGACGGGGTACCGATTGCCTACAACCCTCAAGATGTGGACCTGAGCGAGGCCCATTATGTAGTTTTTGACGTGGAAACGACGGGCTTGTCTGCTGCCTATAATCATATTATTGAATTAGCGGCAGTCAAAATGTACAAGGGCAATGTCGAAGAGACCTTTGAGGAATTTATTAATCCAGGCTACCCCTTGCCTGCCCATATTATTGAACTAACTAAGATTACTGACGCCATGCTACAGGGGGCAAGATCGGAAGAAGATGTAATGACAGACTTTCAAAGATTCTGTGAAGGCTGCATCCTAGTCGCCCATAATGCTTCTTTCGATATGGGCTTTATCAACAAGGCCTACAGCCGCCATGGCATGCCTGAGGCGGATAATCCTGTCATTGATACTCTGGAACTCTCACGCTTCCTCCATCCTAATATGAAGTCCCACCGACTGAATACCTTAGCCAAGCATTATAATGTTTCCTTGGAGCAACACCACCGGGCGATCTATGACTCGGAAACAACAGGAGCCTTGGCTTGGATCTTTATCAAAGAAGCGGCCAAAAATCACGATATCCACTCCCATAAGGATCTTAACCAGGATGTCGGCAAAGGGGATGCCTATAAGCACGGCCGTCCTTTCCATGTAACCATCTTGACTAAGAACCAAGCAGGGCTCAAAGACCTCTTCAAACTCGTCTCTGCTTCCAATGTGGATTATTTCTACCGGGTGCCCCGTCTGCCCCGGTCACTCTTAGCTGACCACCGGGAGAATCTCTTGCTGGGTTCGGCCTGTTCTTCGGGCGAATTCTTCGAAGCCGTGATGCAGAAGGGCAAGGAAGAAGCCAAGCGGGTGGCAGAATTCTATGATTACCTGGAAATTATGCCTAAGGGGGTCTACAAGCCTCTGATTGAAGATAATTTAATCCACGATGAGGCAGAGCTTGAAGAAATCATGAAAACCATTATTGAAATCGGCGAAGAGCTCGATAAGCCAGTAGTAGCAACGGGGGATGTCCACTACCTAAATCCTCAAGACAAGCTCTACCGGGAAATTTTAATTAATTCGATTAAATCTAACCGTACCAAGTTTTTCCCCGAAGCTCACTTCCGGACGACAGACGAAATGCTCCACGACTTTGCCTTCTTAGGGGAAAATAAGGCCTACGAAATTGTGGTAGAGAATACCCACAAAATTTTTGACCAGATTGAATTTGTGGAACCCCTTAAAGATAAGCTCTATACCCCAAATATTGATGGGGCCGAGGATGAAATCCGGGAAACTTCCTACCGCGAGGCTCATGCCCTTTATGGAGAGGACTTGCCTGAAATTATCGAGAAGCGCCTAGAAAAAGAATTGACCTCGATCATTGGTAATGGTTTCTCAGTTGTCTACTTGATTTCTGAAAAATTAGTAAAAAAATCCAATTCAGACGGCTACATTGTAGGGAGTCGGGGGTCAGTGGGCTCTTCCTTTGTCGCTACCATGTTGGGAATTACTGAGGTTAACCCCTTGGCCCCCCACTATGTTTGTCCGAATTGTTTTTACAGCCACTTCTTTACGGACGGGAGTGTCGGCTCTGGTTTTGACTTGCCAGATAAGGATTGTCCAGAGTGTGGGCACGCCCTGAATAAAGATGGTCACGATATTCCATTTGAAACCTTCCTAGGCTTTGCGGGGGATAAGGTACCAGATATCGACTTAAACTTCTCGGGTGAATACCAGCCCCAGGCCCATAACTTCACCAAGGTCATGTTCGGGGAAGACCATGTCTACCGAGCAGGAACCATTTCTACAGTGGCTGATAAAACGGCTTATGGTTATGTCCTAGGCTATAACCAGGACCATAACTTGAACCTTAGAAAAACGGAAAAAGATTTTCTCGCTAAGCACACAACAGGGGTCAAACGGACCACTGGCCAGCACCCAGGGGGGATTATTGTTATTCCGGAATACATGGATGTCTATGACTTTACGCCCGTCCAATACCCCGCCGATGACTTGGATTCAGAATGGAAGACCACCCACTTTGACTTCCACTCCATCCACGATAATGTCTTGAAACTCGATATTCTAGGCCACGATGATCCGACGGTTATTCGGAAGCTGCAAGACTTATCCGGCATCGATCCAAAAGATATTCCCATGGATGATCCCGATGTCTACAAGCTCTTCAATGGGACGGAGATCCTAGGCGTTAGTTCAGAAGATATCTTTTCCAAGACGGGGACCCTTGGGATTCCAGAATTTGGGACCTCCTTTACCCGGTCAATGCTAGAAGCTACCCATCCCTCGACCTTTGCGGAACTCCTCCAAATTTCGGGGCTCTCCCACGGGACGGATGTTTGGCTAGGCAATGCGGAAGTCCTGGTTAGAGAGAAGGGCATGCCCCTGTCTGAAGTGATTGGTTGTCGGGACGATATCATGGTCTACCTCATCCACCAGGGGGTTCCTGAACGTGATTCTTTCCAAATTATGGAAAAGGTGCGTAAGGGCAAGGGGCTCTCGGATGAACACAAGGCCATTATGAATGAGCACCAAGTCCCCCAATGGTATATGGCGTCCTGTGAAAAAATTAAATACATGTTCCCTAAAGCTCACGCAGCAGCCTATGTAATCAATGCTATTCGGGTGGCCTGGTTCAAGGTCCACCATCCCATTTGGTATTACTGTGCTTATCTTAGTGTCCGGGCCAATGACTTTGACCTCGTCGCCATGGCGAATGGCCTCCAGTCAACGAAGACAGCTCTCAAGGCGATCTACAGTAAAGGTAATGATGCGACGGTCAAAGACCATGCCGTTCAAGTCGTCTTAGAAATTGTCAATGAGATGTGGGAGCGGGGCTTTAACTTTAAGATGGTCGATCTTTATAAGTCCGATGCCCAAGACTTTGTGATTGAAGGGGAAGATACCTTGATTGCCCCCTTTAGAGCCATTCCGGGCTTAGGACTCAATGTGGCCAAACAAATTGTTAAGGCTCGCCAAGAGTCCGAATTCTTGTCCAAGGAAGACCTTAAGAAGCGGGGCAAG
This sequence comes from Aerococcus sanguinicola, assembly GCF_001543145.1. NCBI lineage: Bacteria > Bacillati > Bacillota > Bacilli > Lactobacillales > Aerococcaceae > Aerococcus > Aerococcus sanguinicola. Next base: position 1,816,578 of record NZ_CP014160.1, read on the forward strand.
GTCTCCCAGTCGACGATCGACTTTATGTCTGAGCAGGGCATCTTAAACGGCTTGCCAGAAGAGAACCAACTTTCTCTCTTCTAGGGTTCAAGCAAGCGGATTGTTCGCTTTCTTTCAAATGATTATGCTATGATAGTAACGTAGGTCTATTAATAAATGAAAAAGCCAATTATTGGGCTAGAATAAGAAACGTTAAGGAAAGGAGTTGTGACAGTGAATACAGGAAAAGAAATGCTTATGGTCATTGTAGACCGTGATACCAGTGATGAAGTGATCGAGGTAGCCCGGCAAGCCGGCGCCCAGGGAGCGACTGTGCTTCATGGCCGCGGCACGGGGCATGAGGACAAGCTATCGGCCTTCCATATCCATGTCGAACCACAAAAAGAATTGGTTATGATGGCAGTCGAAGCTGACCAAGTAGATAGTATCAGCCAAGCCATAGCTGAAGCCTTGGACTTTAACCAACCAGGGACTGGGATCCTTTTTAGCCTACCGATCAATGAAACGACTGGATTATATGAAGGATAAATTTGAAAGAAAAAACATGAGAGAAAAAGGAGGACTTTATGGATGTTTTAATCGATAAGTTCAAAGAGGTAGCTTTTTCTGTCATTCCGCTAGTTGTTATTGTTTTATTAATATCAATGTTTGCTGTTAACGTACCCTCTACCATGATGATGAGTTTCGTCATTGGGGCAGTATTGATTTTAGTGGGATTGACCATCTTCCTCTTTGGCATTGAAATCGGGATGACGCCGATTGGGAACCATCTGGGGGACCATGTGGCAGGAAATCCCTCGCGAATTGCCATTGCTGTTTTGAGTTTTATTATTGGTTTTGCGGTAACGATAGCGGAACCAGACTTACTAATTCTCGGCCAGCAAATTGAAAATGCAACTTCGGGTGTCTTGCCCGGTACAGTGACTGTAGTGGCTGTCTCTGTCGGAGTTGGTGTTATGATTGCCTTTGGGGTCTTCAGATTGTTGAAGAACTTTCCCTTGAAATATTTCTTCGCCATTGTTTATGCTTTGATTCTTATCTTGGCTATTTTTTCCGATAATTCGGCGATTGCTATGGGCTTTGATGCCTCAGGTGCAACAACAGGAGCTTTAACGACGCCCTTTATTTTGGCCTTATCGGGAGCTCTAGCAGCTAAAGCTGGGGGCAAACAAGCAGAAGAAAACTCCTTCGGTCTAGTTGGGGCGATGTCAACTGGCCCTATTCTGGCGGTGCTTTTCTTAATCCTCTTTTCCCAAACGGACTTGCAGGCAGCTGAATCAACGGTGGAATATTCGAACAGTGTAATCGGCCCCATCCTTGCTGCAATCTGGCCGACTTTGAAAGAGTCCTTGATTGCCTTGGTTCCAATTGTTTTATTCTTTATCTTCATGAATTGGCGCTACTTTAAGTTGAAGGGCCAAGAACTCGGCGATATCTTTAAAGGGATTATCTATACAGTTGTTGGTTTGACTATTTTCTTAGTTGGCGTTAACCAAGGTTTTATGGATATGGGCCACTTCTTAGGCCAAGCCATTGCCGAAATGGGTGATTGGTGGCTGATTATTGCTGGCTTTACCCTAGGTATGGTGGTTGTTCTAGCTGAACCTGCTGTCCACGTTCTGGGTGAGCAGGTGGAAGACATCACTGGGGGCCATATCCACAACAAGGTTCTGATGGGGGCCTTGTCTATCGGGGTTGCCCTAGCTGTAGGACTTTCTATGGTGAGAATTTTAAATAGTAATTTAGCCATCTGGCACTTCTTATTGCCAGGCTTTGGGCTAGCTATCCTCTTATCCTTTATGGTACCGAATCTCTTTACCGGGATTGCCTTTGATGCGGGTGGGGTAGCTTCGGGCCCGATGACCGCTACCTTTATCTTGGCCTTTGCCCAGGGTGCAGCGGACTTCTTACCCAATGCCGATGCCCTGGATGCTTTCGGCGTCATAGCTTTTGTTGCTATGGTACCCGTGGTTATGGTAGAATTACTCGGCTTAGTCTTTAAGATTCAAACCAAGAAGACAGGAATTGAAGAATAGAAAGGGGTTGTCAACTAGCCTAATGGAAACCGTATTATTCTTAGCAGTCGTCAAGGCTGGGACCGCGAGCCAATTGATTAAAGCGGCTAAAGCAGTTGGGGCGCCAGGAGGCACAGTGATTCGTGCGGAAGGTACAATCAGCAGTCGTCTGGCCCATGCCCTCGGCTTTCACGATTCCAAACGTGAAGTCGTTTTGATTGCAGTGGATAAGTCCCTAGAAGGACGCCTCCACCAAGAATTGAATGACAAATTGAAGCTCGATCGCAAAGGTAAGGGGGTCCTCTTCTCCTTTGATATTTCTAGCTTCCAGGGCAGTAAGCAGATTAACAGCCCATTTGATGAAAGCCAGGTAGAAGCTTCCGATAGCCAGCTGATGACGGTTATTGTTGACCGGCAGATGGGCGACCAAGTGGTAGAAGTTTCCCGTGAAGCTGGTGCCCGAGGTGCAACGATCCTGCACGGGCGTGGAACAGGTGTGCATGAGACGGGCAAGGTCTTTAACTTCCCGATTGAACTTGAAAAAGAGATCGTGGTTATGGTGATCCCAAGCGCTCTCGTTCAAGAAATTTCAGATAAAATTATTACTGAAACAGACTTATGCAAACCAGGGCGCGGGATTTTGTTCACTGTGCCCGTGAATTCCAAACGTGGACTCGTTCCACCCAAGCCAGCAGACGAAGTGTCAAGTGAGCTTTAGTCTAAAAACATTGCTATTTGGCGCGCATCATGTTAAACTATAAATGTAATTAAGGGACCAGTGAGGAGTGAGCGGGAACGCTCACTCTTTTTCATGAAATAGAAAGTGGGGGATTGTGTGGCAAGAGTCATTGATGAAGTCAGAACGTTAATCGAGCCGAAGTTAGAGGAACTCGCTTATGACTTGTTCGACATGGAATATACAAAAGAAGGAAAGAATTGGTATCTGCGTATCTATATCGATAAGCTTGGAGGGGTCACCATTGAAGACTGTGTGACTGTTTCAGAAGTTTTATCAGAAATTTTAGACCAAGCAGATCCTGATCCAATCCCTGGCGCTTATTATCTGGAAGTTTCATCGCCCGGTGCCGAGCGTCCACTGAAGAATGAGGCGGATATCCAAGCTTCCATTGGCAAATGGGTCCACCTCAAGCTCTATCAAGCCTTTGAAGGGGCTAAGGAATGGGAAGGACGCCTCCTCCAAGCAGATGAAGAAGCTTTTACCATAGAAGTTAAAGATAAGACGCGGCGGATTGAAAAGACGATTCCGCGTCAGCTTGTGGCCTTAATTCGTTTGGCCATTGAATTTTAATTGAGTTAAAGGGGATTAGAATGGGAAAAGAATTAATTCAAGCCTTTGAAACATTGGAAAACGAAAAAGGAATTTCAAAGGAAGTTATTATTGAAGCCTTGGAAGCAGCCCTTGTTTCTGCTTACAAGCGTAATTACAAACAAGCACAGAACGTGGAAGTCCACTTCGATGAGAAGAAGGGTGAAATCAAGGTCTATGCGGTTAAAGAAGTCGTCGACCTCGTGATGGACTCAACCCTGGAAGTTTCCTTGGAAGAGGCCCACGAACGGAATACCGCTTATGAGGTGGGGGATAAGATTCGCTTCGAGGTCACCCCTAAAGACTTCGGCCGGATTGCTGCCCAAACTGCTAAACAAGTGGTTACCCAACGGATCCGTGAGGCGGAACGCAATATCATCTATAATGAATTTATCGATTATGAAGATGATCTATTGACAGGGACTGTTGAGCGTCAAGACCGTCGCTATGTTTATATTAATCTAGGGAAGATCGAAGCGGCCTTAACACCAGAAGGTCAAATTCCAGGTGAACACTTTGAATCCCACGATCGTGTCCAAGTTTATGTGGAAAGGGTCGAAAATACGACTAAGGGCCCTCAAATTTATGTCAGTCGCAGCCATCCTAATATGTTGAAGCGACTTTTTGAACAAGAAGTACCGGAGATTTATGATGGGACGGTTGAAATCAAGGCCATTGCCCGTGAAGCTGGAGACCGGTCCAAGATGGCTGTTTACTCTCATGACCCTAATGTGGACGCAGTCGGAACCTGCGTTGGCCCACGGGGTTCGCGTGTACAGACCATTGTGGATGAACTTCACGGTGAGAATATGGACATTGTGGAATGGACAGAAGATCCAGCCCAATTGATCAAGAATGCCCTGAATCCAGCAGAGGTTCTAGAAGTTCACTTCGTTCCTAATGAACGCTCTTGTGTGGTCGTTGTGCCTAACCACCACCTTTCCCTAGCGATTGGGAAACGGGGGCAAAATGCCCGCTTGGCGGCTAAACTGACCAACTATAAGATTGATATTAAGTCAGAAGAAGAATTCGATGCCTTCCAAGCTTCAGAAGAGTATGAAGCGCTCTTCCATCCCGAGATGGTTGAGGAAGAAGTGCTGGCTGAGGAAGGCACTGCGCCTGCTGAACCAGCAGAAGATGATGAGCTTTTAGCGGTTGCGGATGAAGTGGAAGCTATTGAAGAAGAAGTAGCTGCTGAGGACCTAGATGACCAAGGTCTCCGTGCTGACGATATCGAAGAAGGCAATCTTGGCCCTGACCAGATGGAAGATGCGGTAGCCGATATCGAAAATGATAGCGAGACCTCTTATGACGACTTACAAGAGGACTTTGAAATTTAGGTCGAGCCAGTGACTTGAAGGAGGGACAGCCTTGAAAAAGAAAAAAATTCCCATGCGGAAATGTGTGGTCTCCAATGAACAGGTCCCTAAGAAGGACTTAGTGCGTGTGGTCCGAACACCTGAAAAGGAAGTCGCCATTGACCCCAGCGGTAAAATGAATGGCCGCGGTGCTTATGTGAGCTTGGACTCAGACCTCGTCCAAAAAGCCTGGGACAAACATCTCCTGGACCGTCATCTCAATGTCGATATTTCAGATGAATTCTACGAAGAATTGAAAGCCTACGTTGCCCACCAAAAGGCGCGTAAGGAATTATTTGAAAATGAAGAATTCTAAGTTAAACCGCCTGGGCCTAGCCCAAGTGGCGGGTAAATTGGAGAGTGGCGAAGACCAAGTGCTTAAGGCAATTCGTTCAGGCCAAGCTAAGTTGGTTTTTGTAGCCAATGATGCCAGCCCGCGGACACAAAAAAAATTTAAAGATAAATGTTCATATTATAAGATACCTATTAACTTAGACCATGATACGCTAGCTATCAGCCAGGCACTGGGCAAGAAACGTTCGACTTGTGCCCTAACTGATTCTGGTTTTGCCAAGGCGTTTTTGGACTAAGCCTAATTAAAGTAAGTATAGGAGAGAAAAATATGAGTGCATAGATAAAGGGAAGGTGATGACATGTCAAAAAAACGTGTCTATGAGTACGCAAAAGAAAAGAACTTATCCAGTAAGGAAGTATTGAAGAAAGCCAAAGAAGCTGGCCTAGAATTCAAGAGCCATATGTCTTCAATGTCTGATGATCAAATTAAACAGCTTGACCAAGCCCTAGCGAAGAAGAAGGACCAGGACAAGCCTGCCCAGAATACGCAAAAGGCCAAGAAAAATAACACGAATAAAGCGAAAGCAAATGACCAAGACAAGAAGGGCAAAACAAAGAAAGATCAGGCAAAAGGAAATATGAGCAAAAACAAAAATAAGAAGAAAAATCAAAATAAACGGCAGCGTAACCAGAATAAAAACAACCACAAGCATCCAAACTACAACAAACGGAAGAAAATCCACCATGACCAACCTAAGAACAATAAGCCTAAGGAACTTCCAGAAAAAGTTGTCTTTACCGACGGGATGACAGTGGCTGAGCTGGCTAAGAAAATTAAACGCTCACCAGCTGATATCATTAAGAAGCTCTTCATGATGGGGATCATGGCCACTCAAAACGAATCCCTAGAGCGTGATGCCATTGAATTAATCCTCGATGATTACGGCATTGAAGCCGAAGAAAAAGTAATTGTTGACCGGTCTGACTTTGACCACTACTTCGAAGAAGCAGCCAATGAAGAGGAAGACAAGCTGAAGAGCCGTCCCGCTGTTGTGACGATTATGGGTCACGTTGACCACGGGAAAACCACCTTATTGGATTACTTGCGTCAAGCCAATGTGGTTGAAGGTGAAGCCGGGGGCATTACCCAGCACATCGGGGCCTACCAGGTCAAGGCCAATGATGAATTGATTACCTTCCTCGATACCCCAGGACACGCGGCCTTCACTACCATGCGGGCTCGTGGGGCAGACGTTACCGATATTGTTATCATTGTTGTTGCGGCAGATGATGGCGTAATGCCACAGACTGTTGAAGCGATCAACCATGCCAAAGCAGCTGATGTGCCAATCATTGTTGCTGTCAACAAGATCGATAAGCCAACTGCCAATCCTGACCGGGTGAAAAATGAGTTAATGGAATACGGCCTAGTCCCTGAAGAATGGGGCGGGGACACCATCTTTGTCAATATTTCTGCTAAGTTTGGGGAAAATATCGATGAACTATTAGAAATGATTCTACTGATCTCTGAAGTGGAAGAATATAAGGCCAACCCAGATACCTATGCTATCGGCTCTGTAATTGAAGCCCGCTTGGATGCCCATCGTGGGGCCATTGCTACGGTCTTAGTTCAAAATGGGACCCTCCATACTGGAGATGCTATTGTTGTTGGGGATACCTATGGCCGGGTTCGGACCATGGTCAATGACCAGGGCCGCCGCATCCATGACGCCAGCCCATCTACTCCAGTCGAAATCACTGGTCTGCAAAATGCGCCTTCAGCTGGGGACCGCTTCGTTGTCTTTGAAGATGAGAAGACAGCGCGTACGGTAGGTGAAGAACGCGCTTCTCGGGCTCAAGAAGAACGTCGCCAAGCCCATACCAAGGTTACCTTGGATAATCTCTTTGATACCATTAAGGAAGGTCAAATGAAGACCGTTAATGTGATTATCAAGGCCGACGTCCAAGGTTCAGCTGAAGCCCTAGCAGGTAGCTTGAAGAAGATCGATGTGGAAGATGTTCGCGTTGATATTGTCCACAGTGCTGTCGGTGCGGTAAACGAAAGTGACGTGACCCTTGCTTCCGCTTCCAACGCTATCATTATTGGCTTCAACGTACGCCCAACCCCTCAAGCTAAGGCCCAAGCCCAAGCTGAAGATGTTGAAATCCGTCTCCACAATGTCATCTATAATGCCATCCAAGAGATTGAAGACGCCATGACCGGCCTCCTTGATCCTGAATACGAAGAACAAGTGACAGGTGAAGTGGTTATCCGTGAAACCTACAAGGTATCTAAAGTCGGAACCATCGGTGGGGCCTATGTCACTAACGGTGTGATTCGTCGCTCTAGCAAGGTCCGCGTGATCCGCGATAATATTGTTATCTACGATGGTGAATTGGCTTCTCTGCGTCGTTTCAAAGACGATGTGAAAGAAGTCAGCAAGGGCTTTGAATGCGGCTTAATGATCGAAAACTATAACGATATCAAGGTTGATGATATTATTGAACCTTACGAAATGGTTGAAATTAAACGTAAATAAGAGGTGAAAAATTATGGCTAAGTACCGTGTGGAACGCGTTGCCCAGGAAATCCTCCGGGAAGTCAATGACATCCTGCAAAAACGGGTCAAAGATCCCCGGGTCGAAAACGTCACCATCACTGATGTTGATGTAACTGGCGACCTCCAACAAGCCACGGTTTACTATTCGACTCTAGATAAGTCCGAAAGTAAGCGAGAAGAAGTGCAAAAAGGCTTAGACAAGGCATCTGGCCTTATCCGAAGTGAAGTTGGTAAGCGCCTGCAAATTTATAAAACACCTGAATTAAGCTTTAAGCGCGATAGTTCGCTCGAATACGGTGAGCATATCGATGCCTTGTTGAATAAGATTAAAGCTGAAGACAAATAGAAAAAGATTTTATTCTTTAAATGACAAAAAAGCAAGCCAGGACTGGATCCATCCAGTTCCTGGCTTGCTTTTTAAGGTTTAAGCTTGGGCGAGCTGGTCGTAGATTAATTGATAGGACCGGCGCCGGGCATCTTGGTCTGCTAGAGGCGTGTAGATCATGATTTCATCAAATTGATAGCGATCTTTTTCTTCCAGCAGAATATCGCGCACTTCTTCGGCCGTTCCTTTGACGAAGATCCGTCGTTTTTCTTGTTCTTGAATAAAGTGTTCGGCCTGAGGGGATAAGTTGATAGCTGCAGCTTCTTCGGCAGATAAGATGGGGTTAAAGCGGTTTTGAGCCTGTTCGAAGCGGGCGATTTCCAAGGACTTAGCTTGGTAGTCTGCTTCTTCATGGCTGTCTGCTGCGACCACCATATAGGTCGACATGGTTTGTGGTTCTTGGTGGAAGGCGCTTGGGCGGAAGCTTTGCCGGTAGTGGTTGAAGATATCAACCGGCGCTTTAACCCCAAAGAACTTGGCAAAGCTATAGCCCATTCCTAAACGACCACTGTGGCCCGCTGAGTCACCGCTCGAGCCTAGCATCCAAGCTTGGGGCAGGCTTTCAAGTCCCTGGGGCGAGGCTTCAATCCCTTGATAGAGAGGGTCTGTCCGGTCTTCTTCACTGATGAATTGGAGAATGGTCGCTGTTTTTTGGTAGAGATCATCCGGCCAGTTGGGGTCGCCTTGGCCCAGGGCATAGATTGCCTGACGTCCTCCGCCTGGTGCCCGTCCAATACCGAGGTCCACCCGGTCAGGAGCTAGCGTGGCTAATGATTTGAAGACTTCAGCAATCTTCAGAGGGGAATAGTGCATGATCATGGTCCCTCCCGTCCCCACACGAATTTGTTGGCTAGCAGCAGCCACATAGGCAGCAAGGATTTCTGGAGCGGAAGAACCGTGCGTTCCTGAGCCATGGTGTTCCGCATACCAGATCCGCTGGTAGCCGATTTGGTCGAGGTACTGGGCGAGTTGGATACTGTCGGCATAGGCCTGGCTTAAGTTTTTATCCTTGGGCCGGCTAATGAGATCGAGAGCAGATAATTTCATGTAAAGGCCTCCTTACTTTTTATTAGATTCTATCAGCTTATTTGAAGGAAAGCAAAAATTCCAGATTCCTTAGCAGATACCTTCAGCTTTCCAGGGGAATTTGTTATAATGACTGAGATACGGAGAAGGAGGATTGTTTATGGATGGGATTATTGCTTTATGGAAAGAAAAAGGCATGACCAGTCATGACTGCGTCTTTAAACTTAGAAAAATACTGAAGACTAAAAAAGTGGGACACACAGGAACTCTCGACCCCAATGTCGATGGGGTCTTGCCTATTTGTGTTGGTAAGGCGACTAAGCTGGTTGATTTTATGGTGGATAAGGATAAGGTCTATCGCGGTGAAATTTGCCTAGGTTTCGCTACGGATACCCAGGACTTGGATGGCCAAGTGGTAGCTGAGAGTTTTCTGGATATGCCACTTACCGATGAGGATTTAGCTGAAGGTTTGAGCTCACTAGAAGGTTGGATTGACCAGGTGCCACCGATGTACTCAGCGGTCAAGGTGAAGGGACGCCGCCTCTATGACTATGCCCGTGCAGGGGAGACAGTTGAGCGTCCCAAGCGCAAGGCCCGGGTCGATTATTTTGCGCAGACAGGCCCCATGACTTACAATAAAGATAAAGGACGTTTGACCTTTCCATTTGAAGTCAAGTGCGGCAAGGGGACCTATATTCGGACCCTAGCGACGGACCTCGGCGCTTATTTCGGCCAAGAAGCGACGATGACCCAACTGACTCGGATAGCCTCGACCCCCTTTAAAGCCAGTGATTGTTACCGTCTAGAAGAGATTAAAGCGATGATGGAAGCTGGCGACGACCAGTCCTTCCTCCATCCCCTTGATGAGCTCTTGGCCCAATATCCGATCTGGCAAGTTCCTGATCATTTAAAGAAATTGGTGGCCAATGGGGCCGTTCTGAATCAAGAAAATTTACCTACTGAATTGGCTGACAAGTTACCCGTGCGCGCTTATATCGACGGTCAGCTCAAGGCACTCTACGGCCAGCATCCAGACTTATCGGAACAAATGAAACCATTAAAAATGTTTTAGTGAGGGATTCTATGCAGACAATTAAATTACACCATCCATTCTCTAATGACCAAGTTCTAAAAGGGCCTATTGTGCTAGCACTAGGTTTCTTTGATGGGGTCCACCGGGGCCATCAGCGGGTCTTAGCGGCCGCTCGGCGTGAGGCTAGTAAGCGCCGCCTACCCCTAGTTGCTATGACTTTTGACATGGCGCCGAGCATCATGTATCAAGAACTCAAGCCAATTGAGGTGAAATACTTAACCACAGTTGAGGCTAAGGAGCGGCTAATGGCCCACCATGGTGTGGACTATCTCTACCTCGTCCAGTACACTAGTCAATTTGCCTACCAAACGCCCCAAGAATTTGTTGACCACTACATGGCTGGCTTGAATGCCGCTGTTGTGGTGGCGGGTTTTGACTATACTTATGGTAAGAAGGATATTGCCAATATGCAGACACTGCCGGACTATGCCAAGGGCCGCTTTGAGATCGTTGAAGTGCCTGAACTCGCCTTCCAAAACAAAAAGATTGGTAGTAGGCGGATCAAAACCCTTCTTGAAGAAGGCCAACTTGGAGCGGCCAACCAGGCTCTGGGCCACCCTTACTTCTTCAAGGGCACAGTAATCCATGGCGAGAAGCGGGGACGGACCCTGGGCTATCCCACGGCGAATTTAAGCTTTAGCGAGGAAGTTTTAGTCCCTGCCGTTGGGGTCTACGCTGTGGAATGTGAGCTCAACCACCATCTCTACCGGGGAATGGCATCGATTGGTTACAATGTGACTTTCGGTGACAACCGCGAACAGACGGTGGAAATTAACTTGCTAGATTTTGAAGAAGAGATCTATGGGGAAACCATGACCGTCTTCTGGCATGCTTATTTAAGGCCTGAATTAAAATTTGATTCGGCAGAAGCCTTAGTGGCCCAGCTCCACCAGGATGCCCTGGATACAGCGACTTATTTCGACCAACAGGCTTTAGAAGAAATGAATGAGGGATAAGCTTGGCACAATCGATTTATATCCACATTCCTTTCTGTAATCATATCTGCTACTATTGCGACTTTAACAAGGTCTTTATCGAAAACCAGCCAGTGGATGACTACATCTCTGCTTTGGGATGCGAGTACCGGGCCTTTGCCCAAGAATTAGGTCAGGAAAAAATTGAAACCATTTATGTGGGAGGTGGGACCCCTTCCAGCCTTAATGAAGCCCAGATTGAAGCGGTCTTTCAGTCTCTCTATCCTTTGATTGACTTGAGTCCAGAAGCGGAAATTTCTTTTGAAATCAATCCCAATGACATCACGGCTGACAAGTTAGCTACGCTTAAAGCACAAGGGGTTAACCGCCTGAGTATCGGGGTTCAGACCTTTAATAATGAACTCTTACGAAAAATTGGCCGTAAACACTCGGCTGAAGAAGCTGTTGCCGGTATCCGTTTGGCCCAAGATATGGGCTTTGACAACCTTTCCATGGATTTAATTTTTGCCTTGCCGAAGCAAACATTGGCTGATTTTGAAGATTCTTTACACCAGGCTTTAGAGCTAGACCTGCCCCATTATTCCATTTATTCTTTGATCTTAGAGAAGAAGACGGTCTTCTATAACTTGATGCGCCAGGGCAAACTTCCCTTGCCTAGCCAGGATTTGGAAGCTGAGATGTTCCAAGTAGCTATTGACGCTATGGAGGGAGCAGGCCGCCGCCATTATGAAGTTTCTAATTATGGGCTGCCCGGCTATGAATCCCGGCATAACTTGGCCTATTGGGACAATGCCGAGTATTTTGGTTTTGGGGCAGGGGCTCATGGCTATTTGAAGGGTTGGCGTTATCAAAATCATGGCCCTATCCAGCACTATCTCGAAGCTGTGGCTGACCAAGGCCATGCCATCCTTAGAAAGCAAGAATTATCCTTAGAACAGCGCATAGAAGAAGAGATGTTCCTGGGCTTAAGAGAAGCTGGTGGAGTTTCTCGGGCCCGCTTTAAGGCGGACTTTGGCATCGACCTCTACGACTTATACCAGGATGCCATCGACCAGCTCCTAGACCAGGGCTTGATAGTCTTCGATGAGGACCATATTGCCTTAAGCCACCATGGCCTTTTCCTCGGTAACGAGGTCTTCCAAGCCTTTCTTCTCTCCGACGAGACCGACTAGGGCCAATCAAAATGAAAAAGCATCCCAGATTCTCTTTGACAGAGGTCTGGGATGCTTTTGCTATTGATTAAATTTCTTGTTTACTAGCTTGGACATTAATCGGACGTTGGTCGTTTAAGAGGGGATCATCGGGGCTGAGTGCGGCTTTTTGGCGCTTGCCAGAGATCCAGTAGAGGGCGAAGATAAGGGCTGTGATAATGAAACCTACAATATAAGTTGTTGTTGATAGGGACATTCTAAAGCCGATTGGTTCGCTCAAGATATAAACCACTACTGCTAGTAACATGAAGAGGCTTGGAATCAGGGTGATTAAGTAATTGCGACTCTTGAGATAGAGGTAGCGGGTAGACACAAGAAGTGAAATCACAGCGGTCACTTGGTTGGCCCAGTTAAAGTAGCGCCAAAGCACTTGAAAGTCCACGAAGGTGAGGACAAAGGAAATGGCATAGAGGGGTAAGGTGATCGCAAGGATCTTTTTCATCGTATCTTGTTTAATGTTCAGGTAGTCAGCTAGGATAGCACGCAGACTGCGGAAGGCCGAAAGTCCTGACGAAAGCGGGAGGACGATGACTCCCATGATGGCTAGGGTCCCGAAGATACTACCGAGCAGGAGGTAAGAAACCTCATTGACGACAACAGATGGTGTACCTGATGCAATCATTTCACTTAGGGTCTTACCGTCGAATAAGGTGAGGGAAGCCGCTAGCCAAATCATGGCGATGACCCCTTCAGCGATCATCATCCCATAGAAGGTATACCGGCCTTCGCGTTCATTGGTCATCGTCCGAGAAACCATGGGTGCCTGGGTGGCGTGGAAGCCGGATAGGGCCCCACAGGAGATGGTGAAGAACATACCCGGGAAGATAGCTAATTTATCTGGGTGGAAGTTCTGCAAAGTAGCCAGGCTTAATTCAGGCATAGAGGCATGGTCGACCATGATTAAGCGCAGGCCGATTGCTGCTGTCGAAATGATTAGGATAGCACCAAACCAGGGATAGACCTTACCCAAGGCCTTATCAATCGGCAGGATCGTTGAAATAAGGTAGTAGATAAAGATGGCAATCACAATACCGATCAGTGGGACGCCAGCAGGTAAGATTAATTTAATAAGGCTGGCAGGGGACATGACAAAGACCGTCCCGACCAGGAGAAGTAAGAGCATGGCAAAAATATTAACCACATGCTTGACAATATTTCCGAGATAACGTCCTGTCAATTCGGGGAGGTGAGCCCCATTATTACGCAGGGAAATCATCCCGATCATATAGTCATGGACAGCTCCCGCAAAGATGCAGCCAATGATAATCCAAAGATAGGCTACAGGACCGTAGAGGGCACCCATAATTGGGCCAAAAATTGGACCCGTTCCGGCAATATTGAGCAATTCAATAATGGCATTCTTCTGTTTAGACATGGGAACAAAGTCTAAGTTATCGCGGAGGGCCTCAGCCGGTGTTGTCCGGTTGGGTTCAATCTGGAAGTTCCGCTCGACAAAGCGCCCGTAAACAAAATAGCCAAGGATCAATAGGGCAATGCCGCCTAAAAATGTAAACATATAAAGTGCTCCTTTCTTATGTAATCGCTTTATATGTTGTTAGGATAGCATATTTTAAAGTTTTTTTAATCTTTTTGCCGCGAAATGACTAGGGGGACGCTTGAATTAACTAAATGCGCCAGTGAAATGCGGGCGCCTGTGATCGCTTTTTTAGGACTTAAAAGCCCAGCTTATCGCGGAAAATTTTCGTATAGGACCGACTGACTGGAACCTTGAGCTGGTCTAGGCTGAGCATATAAGTTTGGTTGAAATAGGGTTCGATTCGTTTGATGGCAGATAGGCGGACGATATAAGAGCGGTGGACTTGGAGAAAATCTTGATCAGCTAGCTTTTCTGCAAAGCTCTTGAGGGTCTCTGAACTATTATAAGACTGACTACTTGTATAAAGAAGGGTATTGCCTGCTTCTGCTACAATGGCTTGGATGTCCGCTTGGTCGAGCAGGACAATGGCCTCTCCTTCCTGGACGGGAAAACGTTTGGGACTGGCTTTTGAACCAGCTTGTGGCCGCTTGGCTAGTTGATCAATCTTTTGGATACACTGCTCGATACGGTCTTCTTCGAAGGGTTTCATGATATAGTCCACGGCATCCAAGTTGAAGGCATCCAGGGCATATTCCTGGTAGGCCGTCGCAAAGACCACTAGAGGGGGGGTGGGCATCTGCCGGATGACATCGGCAATTTTAAGGCCTGTCTCGCCTACTAACTGCACATCTAAAAAGACTAGGTCAATCTTCTGACTCAAGAGCACTGTTAGGGCCTCTTCAACACTAGCAGCCTCTTCGATTTGCCAATCTTTGCGTTGGTTATGGATGAGGTATTGGAGTTCGTCACGGGCTAGGGGTTCATCATCAACAAGTAAAAGATGCATTAGTCATTCTTCCTTTCAATTGGGATGAGGCAGCTCACTCGGGTGCCTGCCTGGGAGGTCTCGATGTCGAACTGAGCCTGGTCATTGTAGAGGGTTTTTAGACGCTGGCGGATATTGTTGAGGGCCGTTCCGTTCCCCTTGCTTGGAACACTTTCATTATTAAAGATCGCCGCTAATTTATCCTCCCCTATGCCAGAGCCATTGTCGCTGACGCTTAAGGCCAGTTCTTGGTCTTGGACCTGTACCCTGATGGTCAGAGCCTGGTCGCTCTTGTTTGCCTTATTTTCAAAGGCATGCTGGATGGCATTCTCAACTAACATTTGGAGGACAAAAGGAGGAATTAAGAGGTCCAGGCTAGCGGGATCAATCTCCTTTGAAATATGATAGCGGTCAGGGAAACGCGCTTGGATAATGGAAAGATAGGCTTGGATATGTTCCAATTCCTGGCTGATGCTAATTTTTTCATTGCGGGCCCCATTCAGATTGGCCCGGAAATAGTGGCTCAATTCAATCAGGAGTTGCCGGGCGCGGTTGGGATCTAAACGCACTAAGGAACTGATGGTGTTCATGGCATTGAAGAAGAAGTGGGGGTTGACCTGGGCTTGGAGCGACTTAATTTCAGCATCCTTCAAAAGCCGGGTGTTCTGGTCAGCAATTTTTAATTCGTATTGCATGGAGAGAATCTGGGAAAGCCCAAGGAGGATTTCTTCGATCAAGGGATTGGGTTCCGCATGGCTATTGAATTCTAGGATAAAAAGGCTGTGCAAGTCTTCCTTGACGAAGATGGGCAGGGAGAGGAAATCGCCAACTTGGATGAGCTGTCCTGGCTTGACTTGACCATGGTAGGCTTGCCAAAAATAGTTGATTTGGTCATGACTGAGGGCGAGTGACTTGGGATAGGCGTAGAGCTGGCTCTTGGGGCTATAGACGGCGATGGCTCGGAGGTCGAAGCTCTCATAGAGTTTAAGTGAAATGATCTCTGCACTCTCTTGGGTCATTCGACTGGAGAAGTAGGGCAGAATCTTTTGGGTCACCAGGAAAATATTCTTGGTCTGGGAAATCTTCGCCCACTCTAAGTCGCGCAAACTTTGTTGGATAACGCTCAAAAAAAGCCAGATTCCTAGACCATCCGTTACTAGCATAGGTAGGGCAATGACTTGAAGGAGGGAATGGGCTTCCTGGCTAGAAGGAGAGAGGAGGGCAATCAGGGCCAATTGGATTAGCTCTAAGCCCATAAGCGAGAGAGCGGCCTGGCGGACTTGGATAGCCTTGAGCGAACTGGGGAAAAACTGACCGAGATAGGCTGCTGCTAAGCCGATACAGAGGGAGGACGTCACATAGATATATGCCGTGTCCCCACCCTGGAGCCAGCGGATTAAAGCCGATAGACCAGCAATGGGCAAGCTCAGGGCAAAGCCACCAACTAGACCGGCGATACCGATAATAACCACCCGGAAGTTAGCAATAGCAGAGCCCGCCTGGATGGACCAGGTATGAACGGGAACAATCTCCCTTGAAGCGAGGATTTCAATCCCAGAAATATTGGCAAAGACCGTGAAGGCAGCAAAGACAACCAATAAGACCAGGTAGTCTTTTTTTGATTGACGGTTGACCAGGGCCTCCTTGAAGCGGGGAATATAGAGGAGGGCGTAGGCGAGAAGAACCATCAAGCCGGCCCGCTCCATCAACAGCATAAAAAGTTCAAGCATTTAACGAGCCTCTCTTCATGAAAAAATAGTTGGGTTGAGCAGTTATATACACATTGGTCGTTTTTCTTTAACTACTGCTAAGTTTAACAGATTCTCCCAAAAGCGACTAGAGGCTTAAGATTGCCTCTTACAATTTTTGATTTTGTCATTATAATAAGAATAAAGTGTTTTTATTAGAAAGGAATGATTAGATGATAAGAAAAGGATGGCGATTGGTCCTCCTGGTCTCCTTGGTCTTCTTATTAGGAGCCTGCCAGGGACAGAAGGGGCAACAGAAGGTATTAATTGGTTCTAAGGCTTCGGATGCTGAAATCTGGCGCTATATTGCTAAGTCGGATGCAGCTAAGGAGGCTGGTTTTGAGATTGAGGTTAAAGATTTTGTCGAAGGTCCAGTTCTCAATACAGCGACGGCTGAAGGAGAGGTTGATGTCAATGCCTTCCAGAATTTTGCCTACATGAATAGCTTCAACCAAGAACAAGGCGACTCCCTTGAAGCCCTGGGATCGACATATTTTGAACCCATGGGCTTGTATTCCGCTAAATTGGACAAGTTGGAAGACCTGGACCAAGGGGCTCATATCGGCTTAGCTGACTATCCTTCTGACCAGTCCCGGGCCTTGCTCTTGCTTCAAGCAGCGGGCTTAATTGAGTTAACAGATGAAGAGAAGAGCCTCTACAGTGTGGATGATATCCAAGCCAACCCCAAACAATTAAATTTTGACGTGATGAATGAGAATACCCTACCACGCAGCTTGACTGACCTAGATGCGGCCTGCATCGGGAACACGATTGCTATGGAAGCAGGCTTGGACCTAGAAGAGGATACGATCTATAAGGAAAGTGTCAATGACGATACTCTGGGCAGCGTCAATATCCTTGCGGTTGCCAAGGACCATCCCAATAAAGAAGCCCTTAAAAAACTTCTCGACCTCTACCATTCAGAGGATGTTCAAAATTTTGTTAAGGAAAAATTTAAAGGGACTAAACAGCCGGTTAAATTAGACCAGGAAGAAATTCAAGCAGCCAGTCAATACGAGAAGTAAGAGGCACTAACCAAAAGTCATGTTCAATTTGTTCATGGCTTTTTTATTTAAAATGGGCATCCCTTAACCTTTGAAACTAGGACTCTTTAGCCTAAGCAAATACTTTAGATCTTTGACCCAGTGCGCATATAATTTCTCTAGTTAAAAGATCAAAAAAATGTTTGACTATTGTTGACATTCATTTCTGAACATGATATATTATATGTGTTAGCAGTTGAAGTCGCCAAGTGCTAAAGAGGTGAGAACATGTTAACAGAAAGACAAATGCTGATCTTGCAGGCAGTGATCGATGCTCACGCGTCCCTTGCTGAGCCAGTGGGGTCCAAGGCCTTAGCCGGTGATCCCCACATTAATGCAAGTTCAGCGACTATCCGTAATGAGATGAGTTATTTGGAGAAACTTGGCTTGTTAACGAAGATGCATTCGTCTTCAGGGCGGGTGCCGACTGAGTCAGGCTACCGCTATTATATCAATTATATTTTGCCCCGTTATGGGGGACTAATTGATCGCGGTCTAAGTCGAGACCAGGCTGAGCGGGTTGAAGAGATTTTTGCTTCGCCCTATACCCAGTTGGCCGACATCATTGCTCGGTCAACGGAGGCAATGGCTGAACTGACAAGTTACGTTGCGATTGCTTTGGGCCCCCAAGTGACCCACCATCGCTTAGCTGCCTTTCGGATTGTTGGCATGACACCACACAAGGCAATGGCGATTCTCATTACTGACCAAGAAGCTGTTGAAAATCAAGTCTTCACGATTCCTGAAGGATTGGACGAAGGGGCGCTTGACCAACTTGTTCATTTGGTGAATGAAGAGCTAGTGGGACTGCCGCTCTATGAAGTCGTCCTGCGTTTGCGCCAAGACTATATCCACTATTTGGATCGTTCAGTCCAACATTTACTTGAGAAAGAGCTACTCATTCAAAGCCTGCTGATGAAATTAAATGAAGAGAGGCTCAATATACAAGGCACGGATAAGTTTTATCAAACATTATCGGAAAAAGAAGAGATTGATCAAATCTTAAATCTTAATGCCTTATTGAGCGACCAAGATGTGGTTACCCAGTTAATCGAGGAACCTCAAACCGGTATTCAGATTCGCATCGGCAAGGAATTAGAAGATAAGCGACTCAAGCATATGAGTTTAATGACTTCAACAATTGGTGAAGAAGATCCTGCTAATCAGATTACATTTGCGATTCTCGGTCCAGAAACCATGTCTTATTTGCAGGTTGCTCAGCTTTTTAATGGGATGCGATCTGCCATTCGCAGGTATTTGGACGAGAGCAATGAATTAAGACAAAATTAAAAAGGAGGCTTTACTCAAGTGTCAGATCAGGAAAAAGATTTCGAAACAAAAGAAGAAAAAGAGAAAGTTTCTAATGAAGAAGTCGACGAACAAACTGAAACAAATGAAGAAAATATAGAAAAAGAAGAAAGTCAAGCAGATCCGGTGGCTGAATTGGAAGATAAGATCGCGCAAAAAGATGATCAAATCTTACGTTTATCTGCTGAAATTAAAAATATCCAGCGCCGAAATGCTAATGAAAGACAAGATGCGGCCAAGTACCGGTCACAAAGTTTGGCCCAAGCTATTCTTCCTTCCCTAGATAATTTGGAACGCGCCTTAGCCATTGAAGCTGATGACGAAGCGTCCAATAATCTGAAGAAGGGGGTTGAGATGGTCCACCAAAGCTTGCTTGAAGCCTTGAAGGCAGAAGGGGTTGAGGTAATCGATCCAGTCGGTGAAGCCTTTGACCCGAACTTCCACCAATCCGTTTCTTCTGTGCCTGCTGAAGAAGGCCAGGAAGCAGAAGAAATTGTTGAAGTTTACCAAAAAGGTTATGTCTTAAAGGACCGCGTCTTAAGACCCGCAATGGTTATCATTGCACAATAAAAAAAGACTAATGTTCACGCTACAGAGCGAATAATCGAAGAAAAGGAGATTTTAAATTATGGCAAAAATTATTGGTATTGACTTAGGGACTACAAACTCAGCTGTCGCAGTACTTGAAGGTGGCGAACCTAAGATTATTCCAAACCCAGAAGGTAACCGGACGACACCATCTGTTGTATCCTTTAAAGATGGGGAATCATCAGTCGGTGAAGTAGCCAAACGTCAAATGGTTACCAACCCTAATTCGGTTGCATCCATCAAACGTCACATGGGTGAATCAGGTTACAAGGTTCACTTAAATGATAAAGATTATACCCCTGAAGAAATCTCTGCCATGATTCTTCAATACCTGAAGAAATATGCGGAAGACTATCTAGGCGAAACGGTAAGCAATGCCGTGATTACCGTTCCTGCTTACTTTAACGATGCCCAACGTCAAGCAACTAAAGACGCTGGTCAAATCGCTGGTTTGAAGGTTGACCGGATTGTTAACGAACCAACGGCAGCTGCCCTAGCTTATGGCTTAGACAAGACCGATTCTGAAGAACAAGTCCTCGTCTTTGACTTGGGTGGTGGGACCTTCGACGTCTCCATCCTTGAATTAGGCGACGGTGTCTTTGAAGTTCTATCCACTGCTGGTGACAATGAACTCGGTGGGGACGACTTCGATAACAAGATCGTTGACTTCTTAGTTGAAGACTTTAAGAAGGAAAACGGGATTGACCTCTCGTCTGACAAGATGGCCATGCAACGTCTAAAAGATGCTGCTGAAAAAGCTAAGAAAGACTTGTCAGGGGTTACTTCAACCCAAATCAGCTTACCTTTCATTTCAGCTGGTGAATCCGGTCCTCTACACTTAGAAACTACTTTAAGCCGGGCTAAGTTCAATGAATTAACGGCTGACTTGGTTGAACGGACCAAGAAACCTGTCCAACAAGCCTTAGCTGATGCTGGCCTTAAAGCTTCAGATATCGATGAAGTGATCTTAGTTGGGGGTTCTACTCGTATTCCGGCTGTTGTAGATGCTGTAAAATCACAAACAGGTAAAGATCCTAACCGTTCTGTTAACCCTGACGAAGTGGTTGCCATGGGTGCCGCTATCCAAGGTGGGGTAATTACAGGTGATGTGAAGGACGTTGTACTCTTAGACGTTACCCCATTATCACTAGGTATCGAAACCATGGGTGGTGTCTTCACCAAGTTAATCGACCGGAATACAACCATTCCAACTTCTAAATCTCAAGTCTTCTCAACTGCAGCTGACAACCAACCAGCCGTAGACATTCACGTTCTCCAAGGTGAACGCCCAATGGCAGAAGACAACAAGACTTTAGGACGCTTCCAATTAACTGATATCAACCCAGCCCCTCGTGGTGTTCCACAAATCGAAGTTACTTTCGATATCGATAAGAACGGGATCGTTAATGTTAGCGCTAAGGATAAAGGTACCGGTAAAGAACAAGCCATCACTATCCAATCCAATTCCGGCTTAACTGAAGAAGAAATCGACCGGATGATGAAGGACGCCGAAGCTAACGCAGCTGAAGACGAAAAACGTAAAGAAGAAGCTGACTTGAAGAATGAAGTGGAACAATTGATCTTCCAAACCGAAAAAACCACTAAAGACGTGGAAGGTAAGGTTGACCAAGCTGAAATCGATAAGGCCAATAGCCTGAAAGATGAATTGAAGGCTGCCCAAGAAGCCAATAACTTGGATGACATGCGTACCAAGAAAGATGAATTGAACGAAGTCCTTCAAAATCTAACGGTCCAACTTTACCAACAAGCTCAAGCAGAAGCTGACGCTCAAAATGGTGAAGAAGATGGCAAAAATGATGATGGCTCCGTTGACGCTGACTTTGAAGAAGTCGATAATGACTAATTAAGTTCGAGTTTATCCCCTGTTCTGCGCCAAGGGCAGGGGGTTTTCTTTTGAAAGTTAACGGATAAGAAGATGAGATAGGAGGGAAGCGCGTGGCAACACAACGTGATTATTATGATATTCTAGGCGTTTCTAAGGACGCTAGCCAAGCAGAAATAAAAAAAGCTTACCGCAAGCTATCTAAAAAATACCACCCTGATATTAGCGACGCCTCCGATGCTGAGGAAAAATTTAAAGAAATTACGGAAGCTTATGAAGTCTTGAGTGATGAACAGAAGCGGTCTCAGTATGATCAGTTTGGCCATGCCGGGGCTCAAGGTGGCTTTGGCGGCTTCGGTGGTGGCCAAGGTAGCTATCAATCTTATACGGGCTCCGACTTTGAAGATATCTTCTCCCAATTCTTTGGTGGAGGATCGAGCTTCGGCGGCTTCGGTGGTTTCTCATCTGGCCATGCTCGCAATCCGAATGCGCCTCGCCAAGGGGATGACTTGCAGTACACCATCGACTTAAGCTTTAAGGAAGCCGTCTTTGGGGTTGAAAAGACCATTAAGTATAAGCGCGAGGAAGAGTGTCATGTTTGTAATGGTAAGGGGGCTAAGCCTGGTACGGCAGCCAAACGCTGTCAGCAATGTAACGGGAGCGGGGTTGTCAACCAAACTCGTGACACGCCATTCGGCAGGATGCAGACCCAAACGACTTGCCCTAACTGTGATGGAGAAGGGGAAGTTATTGAACACAAATGTGATCACTGCCATGGCTCTGGCCGTGAAACCGTTACCCACACCGTTAAGGTTAATATTCCTGCCGGTGTGGATGATGGCCAAAGCATGCGCCTAGCTGACCAAGGGAACGCTGGTTATAACCGAGGACCTAAAGGCGACCTTTATGTTGTCTTTAGGGTTCAAGAGAGTGATATCTTTGACCGCCGGGGCGCTGATATTTACTTTGAATACCCCATTAATTTCGCTCAAGCTGCTCTCGGCGATGAGGTAGAAATTCCAACTGTCCACGGCAAGGTGAAGATGAAGATCCCAGCAGGAACTCAGTCCGGGGATAACTTCCGCTTGCGGGGCAAGGGGGTCGCTAAGATTAATTCCAATTCAACCGGTGACCAACATGTCACAGTCAAGGTTGTCACACCGAAAAATCTTAACGACAAACAAAAAGAAGCACTCCGTCAATTTGCTGAGGCTTCAGGTGATAATGTGACGGAAGAAGAACAAAATTTCTTTGAAAAATTGAAAAACCGTTTTAAAGATTAAGACTTTAAAGCAGGGAAGAAACTACTCGCTAGATTTAGCTCCATCGCTAAGTCTGGTGGGTAGTTTTTCTTTGTGCTTTCATTTCCAAACTATAGGTTCAGCTTTTTCGATCAAGCCTTAACGAAAATTAATAGTTTAAAAGATAATAAGGTTGTATTATGATAGAGTCAATTACATATGATTAAATTTTAAAGGAGGTCGAGTGATGGCAGAAGAAATTAACGAAGAATCCCTCAGTCAATTGACTGAGGACGACCTAAAAGATTTAGAGGCTAGGCCTAAGAGTCAAGCAGAGAAAAATTGGAACCGCCTAGTCTGTTTCTTTCCGGCCCTAGCTTCTTTGCTTCATTTACTGGAGTACCTGTACCTGCCTAACCATCCCGGCAACACCAATACCTATCTCTATGCCGGCTTTTTAGGGGTTTTTCTGGTCTATTTTTTATTGCGAGCCATTTGGGCACAAATCAGTGACCAGCAATTCAGAAGATGGCGGAAGGGGGCGCCTTTCCAAAGTTTAATTTTTATCCTTTTGATGGTCTACGACATCTTAACTTTGAAGACCGCGACTTTACTCTTACCTTATTTTCCCTGGGCTGATAAGATTTTTAATGCCATGATTGGGGATGCGTCATTCTTAGTTGAATCTGCCCTAGCCTCCATTAGCCTACTCTTTCAAGGTTTTATTATTGGGGCCGTCTTAGGCGTGCTGACGGGTATCTTCTCTGGTTATAACAAAAAAATTAATTATTGGATTTCTCCCTTTGTGACGGTGATTGGATCGATTCCCACGACTACCTGGATTCCTATTGTCATGGTCCTAGCCGCTTCCTTACAAAAAGGGGCCATGTTTATTATCGCTTTGGGTGTTTTCTTTGCCTTGCATAATGCCACTTTCTCTGGGGTAAATCAGATCGATAAGGCCTACTATGCAGTGGCTAAAACGCTAGGTGCGAGTCAAAGGCAGCTGATTAGCTCAGTTACACTCCCAGCTATGTTGCCAACCGTTTTTTCTGGTTTAGTCCAAGGGATGTCCACGGCCTGTACCTCCCTGATTGTCGCGGAGATGATGGGGGTTGAGTCTGGCTTGGGCTTCTACATTACCTGGCAGAAGAATTGGGCCGAATACGATAAGATGTACGCGGGTATTATTGTCATCTGTCTTTTATTCCTAGCGGTTCATTTTATCCTCAATTGGCTTTCTGATCGCACGTTAAAATGGAAGGAGGATTAGATGACACAGTTAAATTTAGAGCATGTTTACAAGGCCTTTCCTAAAACGGAAGGAGGCATCCAAGTCGTCTTAGAAGATATTAATTTCGAAGCTAGCGACCAGGAATTTGTTTGTATCGTCGGCCCCTCAGGCTGTGGTAAGTCAACCTTACTGAATATGATCGCGGGCTTAACGCCTACAACTAAGGGACGGATCAGCTTGAATGACCAAGTAGTTGAAGATACAGATCCTAACCGGGGCATGGTCTTTCAAAATCCCACTTTATTTCCTTGGCGAACCGTCGAAGAAAACATTAGATATTCTCAAGACATGAAAAAACAAGTGGACCAAACGGAAATCGACCGTATCATTCACTTGATCGGATTGGAGGCTTACAAGCACTATTATCCCCACCAGTTGTCAGGGGGCATGGCCCAAAGAGTTAGTCTAGCGCGCACCATGATCAACCAGCCGGAAGTCTTTCTCTTAGATGAGCCTCTGGGGGCTTTGGATGCCTTTACTAGAGCTAGTCTCCAGGATGAATTGATCAGCTTATGGCAGTCCAGTGACAATTTAATGATCATGGTGACCCATGATGTGGAAGAAGCAGTTTATATGGCGACACGTGTGGTTATTATGCAGCCTCATCCTGGACGCTTCAGCCAGATTGTGGATATTGACCTCGACTACCCTCGTCGCCGAACTAGCCAAGCCTTTATTAATTACCGCAATGATATCTTACAAGCTTTAGATTTTTAAGTAGATGGAAAGGAAGAGTTTTCAATGAAACGTTCAATGAAACAATGGTTAACACTGGGCCTATGTGGGCTGGCCTTAGCTGGCTGTAACACCTCCGTCAACCAGAGCCAATCTGCCAGTCAAGAGGCGAATGGGGAGAGTCAGGCGGCTGACTCACAAGTCCAAACAGGAGGAGCTGAAGCTGGAGGCGGCACGGAAGCTGTCGCCCTCGAACCGGTTAATGTCGATGATGAAGAGGCTTGGAAACAAGAGCCAGCTTATGGGAAAACCATCAAAGTGATTAACTCAACAGGTTGCACGGCTCCCGTTAATGTGGCTGAATTGAAAGGCTATTTCGATGAAGAAGGCTTAGATGTTGAAGTGGTGAAGAGCCAGCAAACAACGATCGATGCTGTGGGCACGGGTCAGGTGGCACTTGGGGCCGGCTTAATTACTCCAACTTTAATTCCGATTATCAATGGCGTGAATGCCCAATATTTAGGGCCCATGCATACCGGCTGTAAAGGCCTCTATGTAGCTGCTGATTCTAAAGCGGAATCTTCTGCCGACCTGGCGGATTCTAAGATAGGGATCCACGGTGGTTTGGGCGAATCCGACCACAATGTTGGTTTGCGTTTCTTCTTAAATTCTGGTGTAGATACTGATTCTATCGACTGGGTCAGTACAGATTCCAGTGCCTCCCCTCAAGCTATTGCCAATGGGGAATTAGATGGCGCCATCTTCGATGAGAACGTGGCGGATCCTTTTGTTAAGAACGGAACACTCAAAGAGCTCGATTCCACGACGGACACGCCCGAATTCAAAGATGAAGTGTGCTGTGCCTATTATATTAATAAGGACTTCGCTAGAGAAAATCCAATCACTGCTAAGCGTCTAGCCCGTGCCTTATACAAGGCTAATGCTTGGGCCGAAGAGGATTCAGATGCCTATATCAACTATCTCTTTGAAGAAGACCTCTTAACAGGTGATGAAGAAATTTCATATGACTTTATCGATTCGCTAGATTACCATCCGACCCAAGACCAAATGTCTGATACAGTCAAAGAAATCGTCGCGGACTACCAAGAACTCGGTATTGTCGACCAATCCTTAAATCCCGATGACTTGTACAATCAACTCTATGCACCAGTTGGCTTTGACATTCAAGACTTTGTTGGTCATAATTAAGCTGCGTTAAGCCTAGAGTAAAAATATTTTAGCTTCGGACCCTCAAAAAGCTTGGACGAGTTAAAAACTTGCTA
Source organism: Aerococcus sanguinicola (assembly GCF_001543145.1). Classification (NCBI taxonomy): domain Bacteria; kingdom Bacillati; phylum Bacillota; class Bacilli; order Lactobacillales; family Aerococcaceae; genus Aerococcus; species Aerococcus sanguinicola. The sequence continues at coordinate 1,842,169 of NZ_CP014160.1, forward strand.
AGCCATTTCTAAGCGGGCCGAAGCTTTCTTATTTTATACAAAACATCGAAGAAGTAAAGACAAAGCTTGCCTAATCCTATCTCTTTACATTAAAATAGAGAATAGATCATTAACGAACAATGCTTATAAGGATGTGAATATTTAGGTGTCAAATCAATTAGATATCCAAAAGTTAAAAGAAAGGCAAGAGCGGATTCGAAACTTCTCAATCGTGGCCCATATTGACCACGGCAAGTCGACCTTGGCTGACCGTATTCTCCAGCAGACGGGGACTGTTTCCGACCGTGAAATGCACGACCAGCTCCTCGACTCCATGGACCTAGAACAGGAGCGGGGCATTACCATTAAATTAAATGCGGTGGAGTTAGAATACCAGGCCAATGATGGGGAGACATATATCTTCCACCTGATTGATACGCCAGGACACGTCGATTTCTCCTATGAGGTTTCACGGAGTCTAGCAGCTTGTGAAGGGGCTATCCTGGTGGTTGATGCAGCCCAAGGGATTGAGGCGCAGACCTTGGCCAATGTCTATCTGGCCTTAGAGAATGACTTGGAATTATTGCCTGTGATTAATAAAATTGACCTACCAGCTGCCGATCCAGAGCGGGTCCGCACAGAAATCGAAGATGTGATCGGGCTGGATGCTAGTGAAGCAGTCTTGGCCAGTGCCAAGGCAGGAATTGGGATTCCAGAAATTCTTGAACAGATCGTCCATGATATCCCAGCCCCGCAAGGCGACTTGGAGGGACCTGTTCAAGCTTTAATCTTTGACTCAGTTTATGATGCCTATAAAGGCGTTATTTTAAGTATCCGCGTCCAAAATGGGATTATCCAAAAGGGCGATACCATCCAACTGATGAGCAATGGTAAAGAATTCGATGTGACGGAACTAGGGATTATGTCCCCTCAACCGATTCCAAGAGATTATTTAATGGCCGGCGATGTGGGTTACCTAGCCGCCAGCATCAAGACCATCCAAGATACCCAGGTGGGGGACACAGTTACTTTGGCTTCTAATCCAGCTTCTGAACCCTTACCAGGCTACCGGGAGATGCAACCCATGGTGTATTGTGGACTCTATCCTGTCGATTCTTCGGAATATGTTGACTTGCGGGAAGCACTAGAGAAACTTCACTTAAACGACGCCTCCCTGGAGTTTGAAGCAGAAAGTTCGACCGCGCTCGGTTTTGGTTACCGGTGTGGCTTCCTCGGCCTCCTGCATATGGATGTTACCCAGGAGCGTTTAGAACGCGACTTTGGCCTGGACTTGATTATGACGGCACCCTCCGTTATCTACCAGGCCTATAAGACGGATGGCGAGGTCGTTCAAGTGTCCAATCCATCGGAAATGCCAGATAATACGGAAGTGGACCATGTTGAAGAACCCTATGTCCGGGCTGAAATTATGGTTCCTCAATCCTTCGTTGGCGCAGTCATGGAACTCTGCCAGCGCAAGCGGGGTGAATTTGTGACCATGAACTATCTTGATGATATCCGGGTTACGGTGATCTATGACATGCCCCTAGCCGAAGTCATCTATGACTTCTTCGATAAATTAAAATCGAATACCAAGGGCTATGCTTCCCTTGACTATGAAATTACAGGCTACCGGCCAAGTCAATTGGTTAAATTAGACGTCCTCTTAAACGGCGAAGTGGTCGATGCGCTTTCGATTATTGTCCACAAAGACTTTGCCTATGAGCGTGGTCGCCAGCTCGTCAGCAAGTTGAAAGAAGTTATTCCGCGTCAACAATTTGAAATTCCCATCCAAGCCGCCATTGGCAACAAGATCATTTCGCGGACCAATATCAAGGCCCTCCGCAAGAACGTGCTCTCGAAATGCTATGGTGGGGATGTTTCTCGGAAACGCAAACTGCTGGAAAAACAAAAGGAAGGGAAGAAGCGCATGAAGGCCATTGGTTCAGTGGAAGTGCCACAAGAAGCCTTCCTTGCCATTCTCAATATGGATGACGATGCCTAAGTCTTGTCGACTTGGAGGCTGGGACAAAAGTTCCGGCCTCTTTTTAAAAAGCGAACATTTTTCAAAAACGTGTTCCAAAAGTCAGGCCTGACATCCACTTCACGAACTATGTCCAATCGTTTACCAACGATTTCCCATAGTTCGTGGACAGTTGCTATAGCTGTTCGAAGCGCAGCGAGTTACAGATATAGTATGCGTTAGCTGGTTCAGGCCTGATCGACTTTTGTCACACTCTCTTTGTTAATTTTATGTCAAATTTCTCCTGTGTTAGAATAAGCTAAAAGATAGAAAAGAGGTTGTCATATGCAAATCAAAACGTTAACAGTTGGGGCACTCCAGGCAAATTGTTATATCATCAACCAGGAAGACTCGACCAAGGCCCTTTTATTAGACCCGGGAGCTGAGCCTGATCGGATTATCGCTTATTTAGAAGATCAAGGCTTAGAAGTAGAAGCCATCTTACTCACCCATGGCCACTGTGACCATATTGGGGCTTTGGAGGCCATTAGAGACTATAGCCAGGCGTCTGTCTATATCCATCCTGCTGACCAGGACTACTTGCTTTCTCCTGAGAAGAACTTATCAGGTCTCGGTTTTGCTTCCCAAGTCCTGACCTGCCGGCCAGCTGAAGAGACTTATCAAGAAGGCAAGACCTACCATTTAGCGGACTTTAGCTTTGAAGTCTTCCATACCCCAGGCCATACGCCGGGCGGGGTCTCCCTTTATTTTGAAGAAGAGGGCGTCCTTTTCTCTGGAGATACCCTCTTTCGTCATTCTATTGGTCGGACAGACTTAATCGGTGGGGATACAGCAACTATTCTTAAAAGCATCATCCAAAAACTCTTCGCCCTCCCCGAAAATACACGGGTATTCCCAGGTCATATGGGGGAGACAACAATTGCTGAAGAAAAAAATCATAATCCCTTTTTCCAACTACCCAATTAAGAGATTTTACTTACAATTTAGCCTGGGCTAGGTTATAATTAAATTAGAAAATAATGCTTAATATTACAACCTGGAGGGATTATACAATGTCCATTAGAAAAACATTTGATAACCAATTACATGAACTGAGCGAACTCTTTAAAAGCATGGGAGACCTAACCCTTCAAGCGATCGAACATTCAAGTGATGCCTTACTCGATCACAAGGTTGTCATTTCCCAGCAAGTTATTGAAAATGATGATGAGATCAACGAATACGAGTTTAAAATTGAGCGGGACTGCTATCGCTTAATTGCCCTGCAACAACCCGTTGCCAATGATTTACGGATGATTGCTTCGATCTTAAAAGCAACCTCAGACTTAGAACGGATGGGCGACCATGCTGTATCCATCGCTAAGTCTTCCCTAGTCATTGCTGACTCCCAGCGCTTGCCAGCTATTGAAGAAAAAATTCGCGAAATGTCAGTTAAAGTAGAGGCTATGGTTAGAGATGCCATCGCTGCCTTCTTTGCTAAAGATGCTAAAGCAGCTAAGGAAATTGCGGAAAGAGACCATGAAGTCGATGCCCTCTACAAGCAAGTCCACAATGATATCGTTGATGAAATCACAGCAGGGGACAATGCAGACCTTAGCGAAAGCGCAGCTGCTTATCTCTCTGTTGCTTCAAACTATGAACGTTTAGGGGACTACACCACCAATATTTGTGAACGCGTCCTTTATATGGAAGATGGCAACATGGTGGATCTGAACGCCTAGTCTCTTCTATTTAGAGAAGTCAGCCTGGAAAGAGGCTGGCTTTTTTTCTTGTTTACCATTCAGATGAAGTCAAAGATTTCATTGATGAGGAATTTGGAGGAAGGAAGCCATCCATTTACTTATCAAGAGAAGAGCTTAATCAAGTCTTAGGACTTTAAGATTAATCAATCTATCTTGCCACTAGCTATCTAGCTGGTGGTTTTCTTTAGCTTAAGGGAGATTTTCATTTAGGGATTTTAGACCTTCAAGCTTAACAAGTCATAAAAATTAGTTTAGAATAAACTTAGCTAAGGAAATTTTCACAGAAAAGGTGGAAAGCATTGAAAAAAGGATTATGGAGCTTCTTCTTGGGCTTGCTTATGATCGCTGGCTTGGGGGCTTGCCAACAAAACGTTAAGCCCCAGGAAGATTTGACCATCCAAGTCTATGTGGATGGCAAGCTGGTGGAAGATAAAAGCATGCCCCAAGAAGAAGTCATTGGGGAAACTTTGCTCGATGTCATGGCTGATCATTTTGAGCTTGAAACGGACAGCCACTATATCCAAGCGATCAATGGCTACCGGGAAGATCCCCAAGCTAAGCGCTGGTGGCGCTACGAATTAAACCAAGAATCGAGCGATATCCCCTTAGACCAGGTGCAGATCGAAAGAGGCGACCAGGTCGTCTGGAAACTTGATAAGATAAGCTAGCTGGTCCTCCGTCTAAGGATGATGGGCTAGTTTAGAAAGGAAGAAAAACCATGAAAAGAATGACACATTATCTGGCAGCCCTAAGTCTGGCAGCCCTTATTCTCAGCGCTTGTTCGGCGGAGAAGGCGCCCGTCAAGGAAGCCCATGAGGCAGCAAGCAGTCAAAGCAGCCAGGAACTTGCTTCCTCTTAAGCAGAGGCTAAGGCTAGTGCGGAAGAGGTCGCCGCTGCTAAAGAGCGGATTAAGGGCTTAAATTCGGTGATTCCTGTGATTGGAGCAGTGGCTTATCCAGATGCTGACATTTACGTGCCTATTTTCGACGGTTTAACCGAAGAAAATATGTTGCACGGGGCCTCGACTTTCTTCCCCGGCGAACAAAAATTAGGCCAGGGAAATTATCCCATTACCAGTCATAATATGAATTACTTTGGAGAAAACCTTCTCCTTACGCCTATCTTGGACAAGACCAAGATGGGAGATTCGATCTATGTGACTGACTTAGATAAAATTTATCGTTTCGAGGTCGACTTTAATGAGGTGGTTCCAGAAACACGGGTGGACTTGGTTGATCCTAAGACTGACCAGGCTATGTTGACCCTGATGACCTGTACCAAGGCTTTAGGGGATGACCCCAACCGTAAGATTGTCCAAGCCAAGCTAGTCGATACCATTGACTTTGACCAAGCTGATCCAAAGACTTTGGACCTTTTCAAGGGTGAATACCGTGACGTGGAACATATCTACTAAGCAAAAATTAACAAAGTAAAATAAGCGACCCTTCCTCTGCTAGTGAGGAAGGGTCGCTTATTTTTTAGGTTTTTATTTGTATTCTTTGAAGTAAGAGGTGGGTGTTTGTTCAGCAAGTTCGCGCAAGCGGTCGCGAGATTCTTGGGGGAGGGAGCCGCCGAAGTCCATAAATTCAACCAGGTCTTTGAATGCCCGGTGAGGGATCTTCAGGTCATCGAGTTCTTCAACTGCGAAGCCCAGGTCAATCTCATCTTCTCGGCCAGCCTCCAACTTGGTCACGAAATCAGGTTCGGTGACAAAGACGGAAGACAGGCCTACCATATCCGCATATTGGAAGGCTTCAAGGGCCTTGTCAGGGCTATTGATTCCACCGGTTGCAATGACGGGCACACGGCCATTAACATGGTTGTAAACCGCTTCATTAACAAACTGGCCTTCGTATTTGCCAGCGCGGACCTTTTCTTTATAGATATCATGTCCCCAGCTGGCGATGGCATAGTATTGAAGGTCAGCGACATCGAGCAAGCGGTCGAAATAATCGTTAAATTCTTCAACCGTATAGCCAATTTGGCTGCCCCGGGTTTCTTCTGGCGTGCCACGGAAGCCAAGAATGAAGTCTGTAGCTCCTTCTTCTTCAATCACCTTTTGGCAAGCAGCTGTGACTTCAACCCCGAAGCGGGCCCGGTTTTCGATGGATTGGGGACCATATTGATCGTCTCTCTGGTTGGAGAAGGGGGAGAAGAATTGTTGGGGGAGGAGACGTTGGGCATTAGAAATTTCCACCCCGGCAAAGCCTGCTTGAATAGCTCGGCGGGTGGCAGCGGCATACTGGGCAATGACATGGTCAATCTTGCGCTGGCTCATAGGATAGACGGTATGTTCGACCGGTGTCTTCAGTTCCATCCGGCTAGGCCCATAGACCACATGGTAGTCCTGGAGGGCAATCTTGGCGAAGCGGCCAGCATGGGTGAGCTGTAAGATTGCCTTAGCGCCGTCTTTTTGCATGCTTTCAGCTAATTTGGACAAGCCATAGATGAAGCGGTCATCACGGACGCTGGGGCCGTATTCGAAGAGTTGGGCATAGTCTTCAATATAGGCAGCAGTCGTCACTTGCAGGGGAGCGGATTGCGACCGTCTCTCAGCGTAGAAGAGGTCTTCATCGGTCACGAAGCCCTCTCTTGACGATGAATTGGTGGTGAGGGGGTTGAGGGTAAAGCGGTTTGCTAGTTCAATTCCATTAGGGAGTTTAACCGGCTCAAAAAGGGCCTGGTATTTGGCAGTTGTTTGTTTGGACATCTGATTTCCTCCTATCATATTTATTACCGATTATAGCATATTTTTTTAGTTTAAAAAACTTTTAAAAAAGGCGTGCATTTTTTAGGGCATTCGACTATTATAGTTAGTGCTGAGTAGGAGGGGCAAACCTTTAAGTTAAGAGATTTCAGTGATGCAGATTGATAGCTCGGCGTTAGATCATGCCGGTCAGAGCTCTGCATGATTAAGCTTGCGCCCCAATGAAGCAATGGGCTTTAAGGATCGAAACGAGCGCTTAGTTGAGCTGGTTCATGCCCAAATGATAACTTAGCAGATGAATGATAAAGAGAAAGAAGCGAAGTTAAGTCAAATGAAAATATCAATTGTGGGGGCTGGAGCAGTTGGCTCCGCCTTATGCGAGGACCTTTCAAGTAAACAGTATGATGTGACACTGATTGAAAAAGATGCTCATAAATTAGAAGACTTGCTTGCCAACTACGATATTATGGGAGTCTTGGGAAATGCAGCGACCATCAGCGTCTTAGAAGAAGCCAATATTAAAGACTGCGATGTCTTTATTGCAGTGACCAATTATGATGAAATCAACCTAATGGCTTCAATCGTTGCCAAGGAATTAGGGGCCAAGTATACCATTGCCCGGGTGTCTAATCCGGAATATACGGATTATCTGAACTTCTCTAATGGCAAACTTGGGATTGACCTCATCGTGAATCCTGAGCTGGAAGCTGCGACTGAAATGCTCAATAACCTAGACTATCCCTCTGCTTTTAGCGTGGAGTCCTTCTTCAGGGGCCGGGCACATCTGATTAGTTTGGATGTGAGCGAGGGCAGCCAGATTGATGGCTTGGCTCTTAGCCAGTTAGGAGCGGTCTTTGACCATATTGATAAGATCTTGATCTGCGTGGTGGAACGCCAGGGCGAAATCTTTATTCCTTATGGGGACTTCGTGATTCGGGCCAATGACCGGGTCTATGTGACAGGAGATTCCCAGCAATTGCGCGAATTTTATAAGGTCCTAGGTGGGTCGACCAAGAAGATCCGCTCGACCATGATTGTGGGTGCCTCCAATATCGCCTTCCACCTGGTGCCAAAACTCATCCAAAGAAAGATTGCGGTTAAGGTGATTGAGCGCAAGGAGGAAAAGGCCCTCCGCCTAGCTGCTGAGAATGAAGAAGCAGTGGTTATTGTCGGCGACGGGACCCATCCAGACCTATTATTTGAAGAATATTTGGAGAATTTTGATGCCCTCATTACCCTGACGGGGATTGACGAAGAAAATATTGTTCTCAGTATCCTGGCCAAGCGTCTTGGTATCGGTAAGACCCTGACTAAGATGGACCGGGTGGCCTTGATCGAATATACTGGTCTGATGGACCTGGAGACCGTAGTGATCCCCCACCAGCTCTTCGCGGACCGTATTATCCACCTGGTTCGCTCCTTTGTACGTTCCTATGGGTCTAATATTGAGAAGTTCTACCGCATTGCCAATAACCAGGTAGAAGCTATTGAGTTCACAGTGGCTTCGGATTCGCGCTTGGTCGGTAAGTCCTTAATTGAAATTAACCTGGTCGACAATGTGATGATCGGGTCGATTTTCCGCCAGGGACAAATTATTATCCCGAGCGGCCATGACCAGTTACAGGCTGGCGACCGCTTGATTATTGTCGCCTACCAACGTGATATCTCCGACCTGGATGACATTCTAAGGGGGTAGGGCATGAATACACGTGTAATTGTCCATACCCTAGGCCGGATACTCGCCGTCTGCGGTTTCCTCATGTTGCTGCCTGTCTTAGTGGCTCTCTTCTACCAGGAAGGTTGGGATAATGTCCTCGCCTTTCTAGGGCCAGCTCTTTTCCTGATGTTGGCTGGAGGGCTGATGGGGCGGCGCAAGTTGTCGAATCTAGCGATTTATACCAAGGAATCTATGTTGGTGGTCGCCTTGTCTTGGATCATTATGAGCTTCTTTGGGGGCCTGCCCTTTATTTTTACTGGCAGCATGGATTCGCTCTTCGATGCCTTCTTTGAGACCGTGAGTGGTTTTACCACGACGGGGGCCAGTATCCTGACCGATGTCGAATCACTCGACCATTCAGTCCTCTTCTGGCGGTCCTTTACCCACTTTATTGGCGGAATGGGGATCCTGGTCTTTGTTCTAGCCGCCTTGCCCCGTGTTGACCGCCGGGCAGGTAAGATCATGAGTGCTGAGGTTCCGGGACCCAGCTTCGGTAAAATCGTTCCCCGCTTATCTTTTTCCGCCCGGATCCTCTACGCCTTGTACTTCGTCTTCTTCCTCGTCTTAATTCTGGCCTTGGTCCTAGCTGGGATGCCGGTCTTTGACGCCATCCTCCATGCCTTTGGGACGGCCGGAACAGGGGGCTTCGGGATTAAGGCGACCAGTGTTGCTTATTATGACTCCAGTCTGATCAATTATATTTTAACGGCAGGCATGTTAATTTTCGGGGTCAACTTTAATCTCTACTTCCTTTTCTTTATCCAAAGAGACCGCCGGGCTTTTAAAAATGAGGAGTTAAGAAATTACCTCTTGATTGTAGCTGGAGCGACGGCCTTGATTATTTGGAATATTAAAGATCAAACGGCTGGCCTCGGTCAGGCCCTCGAAGAAGCCTTGTTTACTGTTGCTTCGGTGATTTCCACAACCGGATTTTCCATTAATGACTTTAACCAATGGCCAGAATTCTCTAAAGTGATCTTACTTTTATTAATGTTTGTCGGGGGCTGTGCCGGCTCAACGGCGGGTGGTCTCAAGGTTTCGCGTCTGACCATCTTATGGAAGAGCTTCTTAGCTAATACCAAGCGAATCATCCATCCTAACCAGGCCGTCGCCTCACGGATGGAAGGCAAGCAAGTGGACACGGCTTGGTTGACGACCGTCAAGAATTATTTTGTGACCTATGTCCTGCTCTTTGTCTTCTTTGTTCTTCTGGTCGCCCCTTCCATGGGTGACTTAGAGACCATCCTATCAGCTGTCGCGACGGCCTATAACAATGTCGGACCCGGCCTAGGAGAAGTCGGGCCAGCTGAGAGCTTTGCCCAATTAAGTGATTGGAACAAGCTAGTCCTATCCTTCGCTATGCTCTTTGGTCGCTTAGAGATCTATCCGATGCTCCTGCTCTTCTCCAAGCACACCTGGCAAAAAATCTAATTGACAGGATCGGGCAAAATCGCTAAACTATAAAAAGAAATAAAAAGAGGAGGGACCCATCAAATGACAGAAGAAATGCTTACTTTTGACGGGATCCCTCTTTTTATAGGCAAAGTATTTGCTTTAGAACCTTCCTATTTCATTTAGGGGGTTCTTTTTTATAATTTATGATTAGGAGGACTTATCAATGGCTGTACCAAGTCAAATTCATCACTTTCATTTTTCTAATTGTCTTATGAACGCTTCGGGTGTTTCCTGTGAAAGGAAGGAAGAACTTGCTGCATTGGATGACTCAGCAGCGGGGACCTTCATCACTAAAACGGCTACCCTGGAAGCGCGGGAGGGAAATCCCCAGCCGCGAGTGGAGACTTTTGCCTTAGGGAGCATTAATTCCTCCGGCCTGCCCAACCAAGGCTTGCCTTACTACCTCCAAGCCCTAGCAGACTTCCAAGCGGCTAAACCGGATAAAACTTATTTCCTCTCTGTTACTGAACTGGAAGAAGAGAAAATCTACAAAATCTTAGAAGAGGTCGAAGCGAGTGACTTCAAGGGACTCGTGGAATTAAACCTATCCTGTCCCAATGTTATCGGGAAGCCGCAGATTGCCTATGATTTTGAAACAACTGACCGGATCTTAAAACGGGTCTTTTCTTTCTTTACCAAGTCCCTAGGGGTTAAGCTGCCCCCATTCTTTGATCCCAGTCACTTTGACCAGATGGCGGATATCCTCAACGCCTATCCCTTGGCCTACGTTAACTGCATTAATTCGGTGGGCAATGGTCTCGTGATCCATGACGAGCAGGTCGTGATTAAACCCAAGCAAGGTTTTGGTGGGATCGGTGGCGAAACCATTAAGGAAACAGCCCTAGCCAATGTCCATGCCTTCTACCAACGCTTGCGGCCAGAGATCGCTATTATCGGGACTGGCGGCGTATGCGATGGTCGAGATGTCTTTGAGCATATCCTTTGCGGAGCCAGCATGGTTGGGGTAGGGACGACCCTCTATGAAGAAGGGGAAGGCTGTTTTGCGAGCCTGACAGAAGAGCTCGAAGCCATCATGAAGGAAAAAGGTTACCAGTCCATTGAAGACTTCCGTGGTAAATTAAAATATATGGATTAATTAAAAAAGCTGTGCAAGTCAAAGCGCAGCTTTTTTAGATGGAAAAATTTAGGCCTGGTCTTTAATCCGCGCCATAGTTTGGCGGACGGATTGGAGGTAGATGCCGCCAAATTTATAGAGATGGAGGGCTTGGAAGTAGAGTTTGTAGAATTCTAGGCGTTGCTGGGCACCGGGAGCTAGGGGATAGGCATCATTATAGGCTTGGTAGAAGTCAGGACTAAAGCCGCCAAAAACCAGGCTGACCCCTAAGTCGAATTCCCGGTCCCCATAAAAGCAGGCCGGGTCAAAAAGAACCGGTTGGCCGTTTTGGTCAAACATATAATTACCTGCCCAGAGGTCACCGTGGAGGAGGGAAGGGCTTGAGCTATGCTGGTCTAAAGTCTCGCTAATTATTTCAAGGACCCTCTGATAGTTGGCTTGGTCTTCTGGCTGCCAGAGCCCTTTTTGGCTGATGGCTTGTTCGAGGGGGATCAAGCGCTGGTCGATAAAGAAGTCTTTCCAAGCATCCCTCCAAGTGTTTTCAAAGCGGATATCGCCTCCCTGGTAGGGGAGATCGAAGCCGAATTGATGGCGGTCAGAGTGACTCTGGTGGAGCTTGGCCAGCATCTGGCCGAGATCCGCTTGCTGGCCTTGTCCTTCATGGATAAATTCTAGAATGAGGTAGGCGTCCGGGCCTAATTCGCCATGGGCAATGACTTCCGGCACGCGGACCCCGGCCTCAGCCATGGCTTTTAAACCAGCGATTTCAGCCTTATAGAAATCTTCTCGGCGGTTAGCTTGCACTAAGAGAAAATAGTCGCCTTGGCTGGTTTGAACCCGGTAGGCCTGGTTGACGTCACCACCTGTTACGGGGGTGAGCTTTTGGATAGCGTCTAATGGCAATTGGGCAATTTGTTGGTCAGTTAATGCATACATGCTTATCCTCCTAAATCTTTAGTCGCTTACAATGTCTATTCTAGTGGTTTTTGGAGGAAAGCTCAAAAGCTAGGATTAGTTTCAAGCAGGGATCTTTGTTATAATAGAAGAAGATGAAATGAAACACAAGAAAGGTGGATGTCGATGGCAGACCGAGTGCCGGGGCTGACTTATCGAGCAGTCTTTAAAGGAATTAATTTATTGCTTCAAGAAGATTCAAATATTGTAACAGACATTGTGGGACACGGGGGGATTGGTAAGTCCCAGCTCGTGCGTGAACTCGCCGCTGCGAATGACTTTCCCTTCTTTGAAATTACCTGTTCGCTCTTACAGCCTGGGGACCTAACTATGCCGGTGCCTAAGGAAGACCGAATCGATTACTATCTCAACCCGCAAGTCCAAGGGGCGGTCGATGCAGCTGAGGCCAATCCGGATAAAAAAGTCATCCTCTTCCTCGATGAATTTAACCGGCCGATCGCTATGGTCCAAGGCGAACTGATGAACCTGGTCCTCCAACGCAATCTTATGGGGATCGACCTGCCAGACAATGTGGTTATTATTACGGCGGAAAATCCGTCTTCTGATGTTGAAGGCTTTGAAGGCTCTTCCTATGCGACCAATGCCCGGGATATGGCTATTAATGACCGGACCATGCGGATTCGGATGGGAACGACTTTAGACCAGTGGCTGGAATCTTTTGCCCAAGCTGACCATCCTAAGCGGCCAGGGCATTCCATGATCCATCCGCTCATCCGGGACTTCCTCCAAGCAGAAGGCCGGCAATACTTCATTGTGATTGATGAGACCCGGGATAAGAATCCGACCCCTCGTGCTTATGAACGCTTATCGGAACTCTTCTATAATTATGAAGGGGCAGGCTATGACTTGCTTGATTTAGCGGATGATGACCTCTTGGCCTTCCTCGTTGAAGGGATTGACGGCTGTATCGGTGAAGAAGCCGGTCAAGTCTTCCTCTCCTACCTCCAAACCCACCAGGGCGACTTTATCAAGGCAGCGGAAGTGGTTGAAGCGGAAGGCCCCCACTTGGATGCTTCTATCCTAGACCGCTACCAAGCTATGGAGGCCATCCGCAAGAAGCGGGTGATTGAAGACCTGACTGCCTATCTTCTGGACCATGAGGATTTATTGACCGACCAGGACCTGCTTAACCGCTACCTGGATCTCTTCTTGGCAACGGAAGCAGATGAGGTCTATAGCCTGGTCAAGCGCTTGACCGAAGCCGAAGCGGCCTCAGCTTTGGGACGCTTGAACCAAGCTCTCTCGAATTTTGACGCTTATGTGGACCGGGCCTTTGAGATCACTATGGCTGTATCGAAGAAATAATTAGGGAAAGGAGACCTGTATGGACGGAATCAAGACAGATAAAAGTCGGGATGAATTGTTGGCTTTAATGGGTTCTAGCCAGCAGGGCCTCGCTATCGATAATATTGATGACCGCTATTTCCGCTTGCGGATCGCCTTCATTATTTATATGAATTTTGGGGCGGATGAAGACTACCAGACTTTTTCTGACCTCATGCACGAATTCATTGGCCTCTTAACGGCCTCTCTAATGACGGACCGCAGCTACAGTGGGGCTAACGATAGCCTCTTCGCGGGTATTATTTACCGCTTGGACCGGCAGATGAGTAAGACCCTAGCTAAGCCCATGAACTTATCCTTTGAGGGCTTACGCTTTACACTCACGATCAACCCTATCCTTTTCTTCATGTATTATGAGAGTCCTAAGCAAATGTTAGCGGGGATCCGTCAGATTTGCTACCACATAATTTTTAATCATATGACCGATTATGACTGGGCCTTTCAAGAGACGGAGGATGCCAAGGTCATGAGCGTGGCAATGGAAACAGAGATTAACCAGTACATCCAAGACCTTCCCAGTCACGCCGTTTCCCTGCCTGGTTTAAGAAAGAAGCTCGATGTCCGCCTGCAGGAGAAGAAGGGGACTCTCTATTATTACCAAGAGATGAAGAAAATCGCTAATGATCCCTCCCATCCTAGCCACAACCGGACCTTATCGACCTTCGAGAAGATGAAGGGGTCGGGGCAGATGGACGACCTATATAGTCAGCTAGCGGGTAATTTTGATGAAGACAAGCTCTCGGACTTGCGCATTGATTCTGCCGAGCAGCTAAACGACGAAATGAAGAAGAATTTCTCCATGCAGCAGGTCATCCCCCAGGGTAAGAATAACGACCTCCATCGTAAGATCATCAATGGCCTGGTTCGTAAGGCCTATGATGACTTGACCGATGAGATGCGGGAACACTTGTCGGGCCAATTATCAGAAAAGGTTAAGCCGATGAATAAGTCACGGGCCATCAATTGGAAGGAGATTATCCAGAGGGGCGAGGGTGCGACTCCCGTTCCTTACCGCCTGTCTAAGAACCGGATGAACCGACGGCAGCCCTTCCGCATCGACTTACCTGGCCGGGTCTTGGATACCGCAACAACCCTGATTGTTTTTGTTGACACCTCCGCCTCGCAAAATGAGGAAGCCCTAGCTTATAGCCTAGGTGAACTGGCCAATATCCAAAAGACTTTGGGCAACCAGGTCTGGTTAGTCCAAGTCGATACCAAGGTGGTGAAGGCTGAACGTTTGACCCATCAGACCCTATCCCAGTTTTCTTTTGAAGGGCGGGGTGGGACGAGCTTTGCACCCGCCTTTGACTGGCTCCATGACCATGGCTTTAACGACCATAATTCGGTTGCTGTCTACTTTACAGACGGTTACGGGGATGATGGTTTCGACCGCTATGGCTACCATAACATGTACTGGATCTTGACCCAGGCTGATCCTCAAGAAGAGAACCCCTTGTCGACCGAAAGCTATGGCAAGATTCTCTACTTGCGTCAAAGTGAAGCCTACAATAATCAATTGATGCAAAACCGTCTGCGCCAAACCCATGATTAGAAGGAGGAGGCTTATGTCGCAAACACATGACCTGAAAAAAGCGCTAATCCGGGTGCAATTTGGGGATTACTTGCCCTTGGTTCAATCCTTCAGCTATCCGGAATTAGAGGCCCTAGAAATTGAACCTCACTTTAACTTTTCGGAGATTTCGGATGAAGCGGCTTTCTATATGGTCGCGCAAGGCTATCTCGACCACTGGGAGTCCAGCTACCAGAAGGAGAGTCTCGTCCGGAAGGGAAACCTCTATCGTCAGGAACATCGAGTAGTCGATGAAGTGGAAGATGACTTCCTAGAGGCCGTATGGCAAGCCTATGTCCAAGTCAAAGAGGCGGCCCAAAGCCAAGCTTCAAGGGTTTCCCAGTCGAGTATTACCCGGCATGGGAGCCAGGAATCGATCTGGGAACAACTCATGCGTGATGGCGTTCCCGAACTCAAACAGAAAGTAAGCCAGTACAAGGCTCGCTATGGTTTAGATGATTAGGAAAGGAGCTTTTGAATATGTCACAATTAAATACCCTATGTGCGCTCGCTATTGCCCCTTACGGACAAGGTGACCACCTGTCACAATATGTCATCCAAGCGGTGAAGGTGATCCAAGATTCAGGACTGTCTTACCAGACCCACGCGATGACGACCGAAATTGAAGGGGATTTGGATGAAGTGATGGCGGTGGTGACCAAGGCAGCTAAGGTCTTGGCTGAAAATGGCATCCGCACCGAAATTAGCTTCCGAGCTGATATCCGCCCAGGCCGAGAAAATGCCTTTGAACAGAAGAAGGCCAGCCTAGCCCGGGAAGAGAAAAAATTGGCTGATAAAGAAGATTAAAAAAAGATTGGCTCCAGATAAAAAACTGGAGTCAATCTTTTTTAGCGAAGCTTATAAATCAGAGGCACGGAAGGCTTCGGCTAGGGAGACTTGGCTAGGGATGCCGACTTTCTGGAAGGCTTTGTCGAGGGCCTTGTACATGGCCTCAAAATACTCGACTTCCATATTGGATCCCATGTGGGCAATCCGCAAGATGCGTTCACCGAGAGGGCCGTCGCCATTAGCGATTAAGAGGCCTTCTTCTTTAACTGCTGCCATGACGTCAAAACTGCTAAAGCCTTCAGGAAGGAGTACAGCTGTTAGGGTATTGGCAGGATGGTCTTTGGCATAGAGTTCAAAACCTGCTTCTTGGAAAAGCTGCCGGGTGTTATCAGCCCATTTGGCGTGCTTAGCGGCGAAGTCATGGGAGAGGGTTTGGTCTAAGGCAGCGTCCATGGCATAGACTAAGTTCTCGCTCATGGTATAAGGAAAATCGAAATGGTCATTGTCAAAATTAAGATAGGACTTAAAGTTGGAATAGAACGAAGGGATGGGACTTTGCCGCTGGTCGAGCCGGTCCAAGGCCTTTTGAGACAATGTTACGGTACCAATGCCAACCGGGGCAGAGAAGCATTTTTGACTGCCGCCGAGCAGGACGTCCACTTGGGCGCGGTCAAAGTCGATAGCTTCGCCTCCGATTCCAGAGACGGAGTCCACAATGGATAAGATGCCATAGCGGTGGAGCAAGTTTCCGATGCCGTGGATGTCATTAGAAATCCCGGTAGGCGTTTCACAATGGACAAAAGTAGCCACTTGGAAATCAGAGTCCTTTTCTAAGAAGGCTTCCAATTCATCAAGTTTAATGCCGTGCCGCCAGTCTTGTTCGAAGAGGACCGGCCGACCACCGACAAAACGCACGAAGTCCGCAAAGCCGGCGCCATAGACCCCATTGGAGAGGACTAAGACCCGGTCACCCGCTTCAACCATGGAAAAGATGGCCGCTTCTAAAGTGATAAGGGCTTCGCCTATCATGAAGAAGGAAGGGGCATCCGTCTGTAGGACTTGCGAAACTTTCTTTTCCACTTGGCGCTGGTAGTTGGTGTAGTCATGGTCAAGGTCAGTATTCGTCTTCGACTGGGCAAAGGCTTTGAGGACCTTGTCAGTCACATGGGAAGGACCTGGACTAAGGTTTAACATGGTAAAACTTCCTTTCAAAATCATTTTATTCATTATAATACAATTCTAATCTTTTGCCCACCGGTTGGGTAATTGCGGGTCGAGAAGTTCAAATTCGCGGCTGTCTAGGTTTACCTTAGCTAAGACTTTGTCGCTCTTAATCAGCTGGTCTAGGAAGGCAGCAATCTCATCCGCTTCATTGTAACGTTTCCAAACATCATCAGCTGTCAGGCTCTCGTCCTGGGAGGCCACATTAATGAAAGCGGTGTTGACAGCAGCCGGCGCTAAAATTTTGACTTGGACTGCTGCCTCTTGGTTATGGAGATAGCGGCCAATATTTTCGGAAAAGGCGCTGATATAGAACTTCATCGGACTGTAGAAGGGGGAAGATTCCATCAGCTCATAGCCTGCCACTGAAGAAACATTGACCAGGCAAGCTCCCTCGACGGCCTGGTAATCGCGCAAGTAATACTGGCTGAGCAGGGTAGGGGCTAGCATATCCACCTTCATCAGCTCTAATATTTCTTCACTCGTCTGGCTGAGGAAGTCCTTACTATTAGAGAAGCCCGCATTGTTGATCTAACACTTAATGTGATAAGCTTTAGTCTTTTGGTAAAAAGTTTCTAGTTCTCCAATCTGACTTAAGTCCTGGACCAAGTAATCCACCTTGATTCCAGTGAATTCTTCTTCAAATTCCTTCTTTAGGGCAGCCAGCCGGTCTTCGCGGCGGGCAACCAAGATGAGGTTCTCCCCTTGGCTAGCAGCCAAACGCGCATAAGCTTGACCGATCCCTGAACTGGCACCTGTAATTAATGTATACTCTTGCATTCGTCATCCTCCTTTGCCTCCAGTATAACATGGAAAGGTTTTCAATTCAGAGTTTAACTATTTATGAAGGGCAAATTAGTTTAATTGCTTTCGGGGTTTAATCCGATATAAGCAAGTGTATATATTTGCACATTCTGTACATTTTCTCAGATAGCAAAATTAATTACAAAAAGCCCTTGCCTTTCGATTGGAAATTAGGTAGAATGGTCTTATTGACGGGGGCGTAGCTCAGTTGGGAGAGCGCTACACTGGCAGTGTAGAGGTCGTCGGTTCGAGCCCGATCGTCTCCATAAGATAATCCTATAAATGTTGATGTATTAACGTTTAAAGCGGGAAGATAGCAATTTATTGTGTGATCTTCCCGCTTTTTGTTATATAACGATGTTAAATATTATCAATCAACTTTTAAAGTCTGAAAAATACGAAGTACTAAGAAGCAGCGCTCCAGGAAAAAATTTAACCTGGAGCGCTGCTTTTAGCATTAGGCTCTTGACGAGAAATATTTCCATATGTTTAAGAAGAAAATCAGCAGCAGAAGGTAGCGGATAACATCAAAGATGCGCAAGAAGAAGTTTTCATAGCTGACGGGTGAGAAGAGGTAGATGACCAGTAAGACTACTAGGCAAAAACAGATGCTCAGTGTCATCCCTACAAACATAGAAGAAGTACGAATGGATTGCTTAAGCTTAAAGCACTCTAAAAAATATTCTTTTACATCATCAATATGCATTTGTCATCCACCTTATATGTCTAAATTTTAGCCTTATTATACCGCAAAGTCCTTCTGACTGAAAGTATTTTCATCTAATTGTCTTTTAATCTAAGGCTTTTATTCTATTCAGGAGTGATTAATGACAGTTTAGGAAGTAATAAGTTTTTAATTATAAAATGTAGTATACTTATATTATGAATAAGGAGGAGATTATATGAAGAATAAAGAAACACTCTCATTTCGTAAAGTTAATCTTGGCCTCGCTTCTGTAGCTCTTGCTGGCTTCCTCGCAGCTAACCCGCAAGTGGTTGAAGCGACTGGAACAGCTGATACAGGCGCTGCGACTGCCACCACAACGGCGGGAACTGCAGAACCCACAACTGCTCCAAGTGCTGATGCTAGCAATGCAGGCTACCAAATCCAAGATCCTCAAGAAGCTGAGAAAACTTTAGAACTCGTCCGCAACACTCGTAATACTTATTATGACGATGAAACAGTTCCTTTTGCAGGCACTTCACTGAAAGACTACGTGACTAAGCAAGGCCTGACCAAGGAACAGTATATTAATGACATCCGCTATGACCGGATGAATGAAAAGGATGCCTATATCCGGGCAGAAGAAACAGCCATCCATGGTAAGCTTGACCATAAGGGACCAGATGGCGTAAGTGAGCCCCAATACCATAATAGTAATGCTTGGGGTGAAAATCTGAGCTTTGGTCGCAATTCTGTCGAAGCAGATTTTGAAGCTTGGACCACTGCAGAATTGCCTGCCTTGAAGTCGGCTAATGGGAAATTCACAGGGGAAAATGGTCACCTTTATCAAATCTTAAATCCATTTAATATTTCCTTCGGTTATGGTAGATTCTCAAAAAATGCTCCAGGTGTCGATGCTTCTAAATACAAGAACGCATATGATCCAATCAGCGCTCTGACCTTATCTATGAAACCTGGCGATACCGATTATCCAGCTGGTAAACTTGAAAAAGAGAAAAAAACTGAGCCTATTCCTTTTGAAGTGGAAAGAATTGAAGATTCAACACTTGAAAAAGGTAAAAATATCGTTAAACAAGAAGGTGAGGATGGTTTAAGAGATTCGACGGGTGTTGTTATTCGTCAACCGAAAAATAAAATCATTTTAGTTGGTACTAAGGAACCTGAAAAAACAACGACACCTGTTACACCGGGCCCTCAACCAGAGCCAATACCTGAACCAACTCCAACGCCAGAACCAAGCCCAACACCAAAATTAGAACCAACTCCAGGACCAAATACACAACCAAATCAAGAACCGAAACAGGATCCACAAGCAACTGACCCAGCTAATGAAGGCCCAATAGCTACAACGACACCGCTTGAGGAACCAGATCAGAAGCCGGACCCAAGCCAACCAACTGGTCCAGTTAACACCCAGCCAACAAATACTAACACACCAAACACGGATCCAAAGAAGGAAAGCCCAAGTCGACCTGTAGTTAAACCAACCTCTACAAGTCCAAGTGCACCAAGTAAACCTTCTTCTACGTCCCCTAGTGCGGTAGCTCCTATGAACACAGAGCCTACAGAAGTTAATCCTTCCGCTGTTGCTCCAAGTCAAGACAAAGACCCAGTAGCGCCAGTAGAAGACCAAACGCCTGTAAGTGCAGTTAAGCCAGGTCAGTCACTTGCTAAGCCTGGAAAACAGGAAACTAAGCCAGGGAAAGTCTCTGCTCTTGTACCTAAGGAAGCCAAGCAAGGTCAAGCTCAGGCTAGCCAAGTTAAATCCCAATCAGCGCATTCTGTTCTACCTAAGACAGGGGCAGTTGCTGTGTCCTTTACAGGCTTTGGCCTTGCCCTAGTCGCAGCTGGTGCTGCTTTGTTGAAACGCCGCAAATAATTTTTTCTATCGATTTTTAGAGTCCAGGTTCTCTCGGAGCTTGGGCTTTTTGTTATTCAAGAGTTCCTTAGGCTTATTCAGGAGTGATTCGCTTTTAACGGGTCAAAAAAGGTTATAGTAGAATAAGAGACTTAATGAGGAGGCGGCATAATGACAAATGAAGATTTAATCGATACAGCGACTTACCGCAAGGAGGACTTGGTAAAGGCAAGCGCCCCCAAGGCCTACTGTACCCACTGCGGTTACCGGCTCCATGAACAGGCCTCTTACTGCTATAATTGTGACCAGGATCCTTCGATAGGGACGGCTTACTGTCGGCGCTGTGGGGGCAGTCTCTTAGTGGGGCAGAAATTCTGTTCCCGTTGTGGGCTGGCCCAGGCGAAGTCATCCCAGATTCATTTGGAACGTTTTCCATTTGCCGGGGAGACACCAGCCATGCAAGCAGAGATGGAGAAGATTGAAGCCAGTGGGGAAAGAGACAAGGGACGCTTTAATATTTGGGCCTTTATCTTTAGCGGGCTTTGGTTTTGTTATCAGGGTTTGTGGGAATTCGGTCTCATTCTGATCGCTCTCACCTGTCTGCCTTTTGCCTTCTGGTTGAAGCTGGTCTTGATTACTTTCTTTTCAGGCCGCTACGGGATTTACATTAAGTACCGTTATCTCAAGTACGGTGAGCGCTTGCCTAACTTAGCAAAATTATTTCACTAAAAAAGACCAGTCAAAAGCTACTTGACTGGTCTTTTCTTATGAGCTATTTTCTTAAATTAACGGTCAACATCATCTTCTGGTTCAACCAGGGCTTCATTATCATTGAAGATGGTTTGGTTCATGTTGCCCATAGCCTTAGAGGTCACGGTTCCAGCGATAATGGAGTCGTTGACATTAAGGGCGGTACGTCCCATGTCAACGATCGGTTCAATAGAAACCATGAGCCCGATAACTTCGATAGGGAGTCCTAACATACCAAAGAGAATGAGGGAGCCGAATGTGGCCCCACCACCTGCACCAGATACCCCGATAGAGGTGATGGTAGCTGCTGCAATGATGGTAATCCAGGTACTTGGGTCAGAGAAGGACATGCCGGCAGCTGGTGCTGCGATAACGGCTAACATAACAGGGTAAATCCCCACACAACCGTTCTGACCGATGGATAGGCCAAAGGTAGCTGAGAAGTTAGCAGTTGGTGTATCCACACCCAAAGCTTCGGTTTGTGTCTGAATGTTTAGGGGCAGGGAACCTGCACTTGACCGAGCCGTGAAGGCAAAGATCAAGACATTGGCAGCCTTTTTGAGATATTGGATGGGGTTAATCCCAAAGAGGACAAGGATGATCATGTGGATGATAAACATCACGATCAAGGCCACATAACAAGCTACAATGAAGGTTGCCATAGTTTGGATGGTTGAAATACTTGAAGTCGCTAGGGCCTTGGTCATCAGAGCGAAGATCCCGTATGGCGCAATGCGAAGGACCAGGGTGACTAAACGAGAAACAATGGCATGGAGGCTGTTGATAATCTTTTCAAAGATTTCAGCTTCTTCTGGATGGTGGCGGCGCCCACCGAGATAGGCAGCCCCCACAAAGACAGAGAAGATAACAACAGCGATAGTCGAAGTTGACCGGCTACCCGCCATATCCGCGAAGACATTCACCGGAATGAAGGAACGGATGGTTTCAGGGATGGTTAAATCAGCGATTTCCGAATTACGCTCTACTAATTGGTCAATCCGGGCATTCTCAGTAGCGCCCCGGGCAAATTCGGCCCCATCTAAATTGAAGAGGACTCCGGTTGCGATAGCGATGAATGCGGCAATCGCAACGGTAATGAGTAGAGTTCCGATAACGCCTGTCCCGATCTTACCGAGGTTGGATTGTTCGTGGTCGAGCTTGGTAAAGGCCCGGATCATGGAAACCATTACCAGTGGGATAACCAACATTTGTAGGAAGTTGATGTAGCCCTTGCCGACAATATCAATCCAGTCCATAATTTCCGCAGTGACCTCACTCTCAGCGCCTAGGATGAATTGGATCAGGAGTCCAAAGACGATCCCTAAGCCCAGACCGGTGAAGACGCGGTTGGAATATTTAACGTGCTTGCGGCTCATCTGGTTGAGGACCAGGCAGAGCGCAACAAATATGAGTAAAGTAATAATAACTTGCAAAATGCATACCTCCTTCTTGTTCACTTACTATTTATTAGCTGATGAACTGAGAATATTATAGCTTATTTTTTATTAGAATGCACCTAATAAGCCTCGAGACCGATTTTTTATCATTTTTCTCTTTTTGAGGGGAAGAAATGGTATAATATAGCTTTAAAGCAGATGTTGAGAGCAGATTAGTGATTGATCGGCTTGCACTTAAAGGAGACGAGTCATGGTAAAATTTAATCAGCACTTTGATAATCCAGACCAATTAAAGGCCTTCTTACGCCAAGAAGACCGGCCTGATCTGGAGCTAGAATATTTAGAAGTCCAAGATGAACTGGAAGAGCTAGCAGCTGGACCAGTATCCCGGGAAAACCACCGCCAACAGCTTAAGCTGGAAACTTACCGGGATGCCCTGGTGGAAGTTCTCAATGAAAAACCGATTGAAGATGAGATAAGAAGTGAAGTAGAGGAAGAAGAATCTGATGACTATGTAGAAGAAGATAAGCAAGGTCCTACTGACTCGAGTATGGAGAGTAAAGGGGCAGCCTTTCTTTCCGGCTTAGGCCAGCAGGTGAAGCGGGGCGTCCAGGCTAGCGGCCAGGCCATTAACCGGGGAATCGAGCATGAGATGGCCAAGAAAGAACCCTGGAAAGAGAAGAAGGCTGCTCTGGCCGAGGAGCGCCAGCGAGCCAAGGAAGCCAAAGAGGCCCAAGCCTTAGCCAACCAGGCCCAATATAAGCCCTATCCTAGGAAACGGCGCCGGGGTTGCGGTTGTGGGGGCTGTCTCTTAGTAATCGTCCTCGCCTTAGTATTAGGCTACTTTGCTTTGGGACAGGCCCAAGTCTACCTCCCTAACATTTCACTGAATGCACCAGATATTAGGGTAGATGGGGGCAGCTTGATCCAAGAAGGCTGGGAATATGCCAAGTCTTGGCTCGGCAATCTTTTCTCTGGCGACGACCAAGCGCCTGCAGATGAAGGCCAGGGCTGGCAAGCCCCTGCGGATAATGGGGGTGGAAGCTGGCAAAATCAAGAAGCACCGGCTACTGATAATGGTTGGACCGAACCTGCCCCTACAAGTCCGGACCCGGCTCCACAAGCAGGGGATGAGACTGGAACAGGTTATTAATTGAATAGATGTCAAAGAAGTAGGTAGAGGCTGGGGTTAACCCTGGCCTTTTTTTGCTTTCTTCCTAAATCATCCGAATCTAAGTACCAAGTCTCACACCCTAGTCGGGTTCGGTCTGGCAGAAATAGCTCCTCTTCACAAATAGTCGCCGAAGATTTGCAATCTTCTCTGACTATTTGCTCCAGAGGTCTATTTCTCCCGCCAGCCCTCACACCCTTCCTAGTCGGGTTCGCAAGAGCAGACTTGAAGGGATTTCACCCAATCGGAACGACCGGCTAAAGTCGCTCTTATCCGCTTGGGCTCCAATCATTCAAGTCTAACCGCTCTTGCTCACACCCTTAATTATGATATTTTTGTAAGAAAGATTAGTTTTTGTTAATTATTCTCTTGACTTTATTATAATGTCGGTTTATTATTAGGTCATCACGATAGGGAGGAGCATGAAGAATGAAACAATTGAATTTAGAGCATGTTAATTTTTCATGTTCTGCTAAGAAAATGAGCAAGTATTACTTTAGCTATTTTAGATCGTGTTTGTAGCTGTGAATCCATCATAGGTACAAACATCAGCGTTTTGGATCTATGATGGCTGAAGTCTTTTGAAGTGTTTAGCCATCCAGAATGATAAATTCTAATGGCTAAAGGCATAGCTTATAAATCAGATAGCCTTAAGGTTTAATTAGTTTTTATCATATCTAATTAAACCTTTTTTGTTTGCCAGGAAGGCTAGACGGATCTGTGCCTTAGCACTAGAAATGGAGAGAAGAATGAATAAGAAAATACGCGCTATTTTAGGACTAGGCTTAGTCGGCCTATCTCTGGCTGGATGTAGCCAGGGCGGTCAAGACGGACAAAAAGAGATTGGGATTATCCAATATGGGGAACACCAAGCCCTCAACAATGCCCGGGAAGGTTTCGTGGAAGGCCTCGAAGAAGCGGGCTTCAAGGATGGGGAGACCATCCATATTGATTACCAGAATGCCCAGGCTGACCAGTCTAACCTGAATTCGATCGCCCAAAATATGAAGGGGCGCAAGGATTTAACTTTCGCCATTGCGACGCCCGCAGCCCAGGCTGCCCTCAATGCCGATAAGCAAACCCCTGTCCTATTTACAGCGGTAACGGATGCGGTCTCTGCTAACCTTGTGAAGTCCTTGGACCAACCGGGAACCAATGCTTCAGGAACCAGCGACATTGCCCCAGTGGAGAAAGCGGTGGACCTACTTTTGACGATCGATCCGTCGATTAAGACGGTGGGCATGCCTTACAATTCCAGCGAAGTGAATTCTGAAATCCAGTTTAAGGCTTTCAAAGACTATGCGGAAAGCAAGGGCCTGAAAGTGGAAGCACAAACGGTGACGACAACCAATGAAGTCCAGTCAGCGGTTACAGCCTTGGCCAAACGTGTGGATGGCATTTGCTTACCGACCGATAACACGATTGCCCAAACGATTCCGACAATTGGCAGTGTGGTCCGGGAAGCCAAAGTGCCAACCATCGGAGCTGAGAGCGCCCACTTAGAAGGTTGCTTAGCGACTTACGGGGTTAACTACAAGGATCTAGGCCGGCAGACGGCTGAAATGGCGGTTAAAATCCTCAAAGATGGCGCCGATGTCAGTCAAATTCCTGTCGAAAAAGCTAAGGATTATGAATTAGTAATAAATGAAGCCATGGCCAAAGACCTAGGGATTGACCCAGCACAGATTAAGAAGGGAGAATAAAGGATATGGATTTAATTGTTTCAAGTATTTCACAGGGACTCATGTGGTCCATTCTTGCAATTGGGGTCTATTTGACCTTCCGCATTTTAGATATTGCCGACTTGTCAGCTGAGGGGAGTTTCCCCTTGGGTGCGGCGGTCTGCGCCAAGTTAATTGTTTCGGGAGTCCATCCGTTGATCGCTACCCTTGCTGCTTTCTTAGCGGGCTTAGTGGCAGGCTTGGTCAATGGCTTTATGATTAATAAGATGCATATTCCAGCTTTGCTTTCCGGGATCCTAACCATGACGGGGCTTTATTCCATTAACTTGCGGATCATGGGGCAGGCCAATATTCCTTTACTAGGGGAGGCCAATATCATGGAGTCTTTCCAAGCGACGGGGATGAATCCTACCTTGGCTTCTTTAATCATTGCCTTAATTTTCCTAGCAGTTGTTATTATGGCTCTGGTGATCTTTATGAATACCGAATATGGTTTGACGCTCCGGGCGACTGGGGATAACCCGCTCATGGCAGAAGCCAATGGGGTCAAAACGGACCAAATGAAGTTAGTGGGCTTGATGCTCTCTAACGGTTTGATTGCCTTATCAGGAGCGATTATCTGCCAGAATAACGGCTATGCGGATATTGCCATGGGGACCGGGACGATTGTTATTGGTTTAGCCGCTATTATTATTGGGGAAGTGCTCCGCCGCAACCTCACTTTCGGCAAACGTTTAATCACCATTGCGATTGGAGCTGTGATTTACCGCTTGATTATTGATTTCATCATGCAGCAACAATTCCTGCCTGTTCTTCCCAGCGATATCAAGGTGCTTTCATCCATCGCGCTCGCTATTATTCTCTATGCCCCCCATGCCAAGGCCAGTTTCGCGAACCGGCAAGCCAGTGCTAAGTAAAGGAGTAGTGTTATGACGAACTTACTAGAACTTGACCAGATTAATAAGGTTTTCAATCCAGGAAGTATTAATGAAAACCATGTGACTAAAGATTTGTCCCTCGCCATCCATGACCATGACTTTATCTCTGTGATTGGTTCCAATGGGGCAGGCAAGTCAACCTTACTCAACCTGATTGCAGGAACGATTCCAGTGTCTTCTGGGCGGATCCGCCTGCGCGGTGAAGATATTACGGACCGGCCTGCCTACAAGCGGGCCGCTGGAATCAGCCGGGTCTTCCAAGATCCACAAATGGGGACTGCCCGTAATCTGACCATTGAAGAGAACCTTGCCATCGCATACAAACGGGGCAAACGTCGGGGCTTCGGCCGGTCTGTAACAGAAGACATGCGCCAGCTCTTCCGTGACCAGCTCAGCCGGGTCGACTTGGGCCTTGAAGACCGCTTGAACACCGCTGCATCTAACTTGTCTGGGGGCCAGCGCCAAGTCCTAACCCTGATCATGGCCATCCTCGAAACGCCCGAGCTCTTACTCTTGGATGAGCACACGGCGGCCCTCGACCCGCGGACTAGTGAGATGGTGATGGGCTTAACCCAGCTTCTGATTGAGGAGAACCACTTAACTTCTCTCATGATCACCCATGACATGAATGATGCTCTGGCTTACGGCAACCGTCTGATCATGCTCCATGATGGCCGCATTGTTGTCGATGTCAAAGGGGAAGACAAGGCCAAATTATCGGTTGAAGACTTGATGGAACTCTTCAAGGAGAATGTCGGTAACCAATTGCGTGATGACGACTTGCTCTTAAAAGCTTAATATGGACCATATAAAAATCCTCGGCCCGCACTGGATTAGTGAAGGTCGAGGATTTTTTTGATGTTTTAAATTTTAGACCTTAGTCCACATACCATTCTCTTCTTTGCTGGGTGGATGCTTGGAAGGCGTCTTGGAGCTGGTCAGAGTCTTTGTTCTTTAGGGCTGTTTTGACGCGGACCAGTTCTTTTTCGAAGGCTTCGATGCTTTCCAGTAAGTAGTCCTGGTTGTGGAGGAAGAGGTCTGTCCATAGGGGCGCATTGACGTCCGCAATCCGGGTCAGTTCTTGGAAGCTATTGCCCGCGAACTGCACGGTGTCCTCACAGTTAGGGGCGGAATTTACCGCAGCAACGGCGAGGACGTGCATGAGCTGGCTCACATAGGCTATGGCCCGGTCATGGCTTTCGGCATCCACCCGGCTGACCTCCTGGAAGCCCATGGCCCGGTAGAGGGCTTCGATCAATTCGAGGTGGCTCTCCTGGTTTCTTTGGCTAACGACGAGTAGGGCGTTGGCTCCCCGGAATTGGGCACTATTGAGGCCGGCGATCCCTGCCTTTTCACTCCCTCGCATCGGATGGGCATAGATGAAGTCTAAGTCAGGGCGGAGAATGGCTTCGACTTGGTCCATAACGTCCCGCTTAATCCCTGTAACGTCCGTCAAGAGGCAGGTCGACTTGAAGAGGTCCTGCTTGCTTTCAACATAGGGGGCGACCGCTTGGGGGTGGAGGGTGATAAAGATGAGGTCAGCTTGGCTGAGGGCTTGGTCATCCTCCGTTTGGGCAGTCTTTACAATCCCTAATTCTTCAGCTTTGAGACAGGTCTCTGGATTCTGGTCGATGCCGCGGATTTCTTGGTAGCCTGCTTGGGTCAAGGCTTGGGCAAAGGAAGACCCGATCGCTCCCAGACCGACAATGACAATTTTCATACTTATTCCTCCAAATGTTTAAGCAGGGCTTCTAGGCCCAGGGCGTAGCTGTCCTTACCGAAGCCTGAAATCTGGCCGATGCAGGCAGGGGCAATAACTGAGGTCTGACGGAAGCTCTCTCTTTGTTGGATGGCTGAGAGGTGGACTTCCACACAAGGGATTTGGATGCTGGTGAGCGCATCGTGGAGGGCATAAGAGTAGTGGGTGAAAGCACCCGGGTTAAAAACAATCCCATCGATCTTTTCGTAATAAGCTTCTTGCAGGCGGTCGATCAAGGCGCCTTCATGGTTGCTCTGGAAGAAGCTGAGCTCATGGTCAAAGCTTTGGTCTAAATCACTTTCAATTTGCTTGAGACTAGCATGGCCATAGATAGCTGGTTCCCGAATGCCTAAGAAATTGAGATTGGGGCCGTTAAGAATTAAGAATTTCATGGTTTCCGTCCTTTCGATAGGTCGCTATAATGGTTTTCAGGCACTGGTCCAGGCTGCCCTGGTTGGAGATATGGAAATCAGCAGCTGCCTGGTAGAGGGGGTAGCGCTCTTGGTAGAGGACCTGGAGCTGGTCCAGGCGTCCCTTGAGTAGGGGGCGTTGGTCGCTGTTAATGTCTGCAGCAATCTGGTCCAGGGGGCGGTCGATAAAGAAGACTTTGCCTCCTTTTTTAAGGGCTTACCATTATCGGGATCTTTGACGACCCCGCCACCCGTGGCAATAATAAGGCCCTTAGCTTGATCAAGCTCGCGGGCAAGTTGGGATTCGAAGCTACGGAAGGCAGTTTCTCCTTCTTCAAAAATTTCAGAGATGGTTCGGCCCGAGACTCTTTCAATTTCCTGGTCCATGTCTAGGAAATCTAAGGAAAGTTTTTGGGCGAGGGCTTGACCGAGGCTGGTTTTTCCCGATCCGGGCATACCGATGAGGATGAGATTAGGCTGGGTCATGGTTAAATCCTTTCTTTACACGGGCTAAAATACGCTCCACCTGGTCCTTAGAGAAATGCTGGTCTTCCCAGATTTCGACGGAGCGGATGGCTTGGCCGACTAACATGTCCAGGCCGTTACAGTAGGCCTTGCCGGCTGCTTTGGCATCACTTAAGAGCTGGCTTTCATAAGGGTTATAGATGGTATCGAAGATATGGTCAAAGCGGTCGAGGTCATGCGCTTCCAGCGGGGAGGCCTGGGTCTTCGGATACATGCCGACAGGTGTACAATTGACCAGGAAGTCGCCTCTTAGGATCTCAAGCTCAGCATAGGAAAGGCAAGGCCAGGGCTTGTCCTGGTGCTGGTCGGGATGTCTGGATACCAGGTGGACTTGGGCGCCGTGGTCCGTCAGATAATGGCCCATCGCCTGGGCAGCCCCTCCTGTTCCTAGGACATAGGCGGCTTTCCCTTGAGTCTGCCAATGGCGGCGTTCAAAAGATAGGTGGATGCCATCATAATCCGTATTATAGGCCTTGAGTTTACCGTCGACTTGCTTAATGGTATTGACAGCATCCAATTTTTTCGCAGTTTCAGACAGCTCATCCAGATAGGGGAAGAGGGCCTGCTTATAGGGGATGGTGACATTGGCGCCACGGATATCTAAAGTCTTCAGCGCTTCTAAGGCTTGGCTGAGACTTTCTTCGGGAACTTCAAAGAGTTTGTAAGCCGCTTCAATCTGGGCTTCTTCATATATAATCTGGTGGATCTCTGGGGATAGACTATGGCCCAAGGGGTAGCCAAATAAGCCATAAAATTCCATCTCATCACTCCGTTCTAGCTTATTTTCACTACGATAATGATAAAGTTATCATTATTGTAATGCAAGCCTTGCTTGGTAAAATGGCAAAAAGAGTTGTCAAATCAATCTTTTTAGCTAAGATCTGAAGTTAACATATTAGTAAAATAAAAATAAGATTAGAATTTTATCATTTAATAGTTGACAGCTTCCCCTTGGTCTGCTATATTTAAAGCACGCATTAAAGAAAACCAGTGAGGAGGAAAGAACATGTTAACTCAACAACAACTTTTAGCAAATAGCTGGTTTTACTTTAGCTTCTACTTTTTTAAAGGTAATGGAGGCTAAAGCAATCTTTGATGCATAGGGCTCCATTGATGGTAAGAAATCGAATGGAGCACCCACTATCTAAGACTTCACATCTCGAGAGGATTAGTCAGGCTGCATTCGGTTAAAGACGAATGCAACTTTTTTGCTTCTAAGAATCCATCTGAGACCGACCGTGTTATAGTAAATATAGTAGCGAAATAAAAAGGAGAGACAGAAAATGATTATTGTAATGAAAGCAAACGTGACAGCTGGCGATGTTAAAGATGTCATTGATAAAATCGAAGATACAGGTAACAAGGCCGTTATTATTGAAGGCCAAGAGGTTGATGTCATCGGGATTGTCGGAGATACTTCCCGCGTGGACCAATCCAAACTTCAGGCCAATGACACCATTGCGGAAGTTATCCGGGTCTCTGAACCGTATAAGTTAGCCAATAAGGCCTTCCACCCTGAAGCAAGTCAGATCAAGGTCCGCGACCAAATCATCGGCGGCAAGGAATTAGCTATTATTGCAGGCCCGTGCTCCGTTGAAGGGGAAGAACAGATTGTTGGGACAGCTAAGCGGGTGAAAGCAGCTGGGGCCAACATGCTTAGAGGGGGCGCCTACAAGCCAAGAACCTCACCATACAGCTTCCAAGGTTTACAGTCAGAAGGGATCCGCCTCTTGGACCTAGCCCGTCGTGAAACAGGACTGCCAATTGTTACCGAATTAATGGCCATTGAACAATTGGATGAATTCGTGGAACATGTGGACGTTATCCAAATTGGGGCCCGTAACATGCAGAACTTCTCCCTCTTAAAAGAATTAGGTAAGACCGACAAGCCTATCCTCTTAAAACGTGGCCTGAGCGCCACCTACCAAGAATGGTTAATGTCTGCTGAATACATCATGGCAGAAGGGAATCCAAATGTTATTCTCTGCGAACGCGGAATCCGGACCTTCGAAACTGAAACCCGGAACTGCCTAGATATTCAAGCGGTGCCATTGATGAAACATAAGACCCACCTGCCTATTATTGTGGACCCTTCACACGCGGCTGGGATTGCTTACATGGTACCTGCCGGAGCTAAGGCTGGGATTGCAGCGGGCGCTGACGGCTTGATCATGGAGATCCACCCTGATCCTAAGAATGCATGGAGCGATGGTCAACAGAGCTTGACCCCAGACCAATTCGACCGCTTGATGGAACAAATCCGTGTCCTTGCTGAAGTCGAAGGACGGACCGTACCAGAGGGCGACTAGACTAAATAATTAAAAGCACAAATGAGAGGAGCTGTTGAAATGGCGGAGCTTGAAATTAAACTGAATCGACCAGCAGTCAGCTATCCATTAAAAATTAAGAAGGGCTTGCTCGGTCAGCTAGCCGAAGAAATCCAAGCTGTCCATAAAGGCAAAAAAGTCGTCGTCATTACGGATGAAAATGTGGCCCACTACTATGGAAGCCAAGTGACGACGACTTTACAAGAGGCTGGCTATGACTTTGAGCTAATTGTCCTAGCCCCTGGTGAAGCCAGTAAATCGATTGAAAACCTACCCGGTCTCTACGGACGCTTGGTGAACTTTGGCATCAGCCGGAGCGATTTGATTATTGCCTTAGGGGGTGGGGTCATTGGTGACTTGGCAGGCTTTGTTGCTGCTAGCTTCCTGCGCGGGATTCATTTGATCCAAGTTCCGACCACGCTCCTTGCCCAAGTGGACTCCAGTGTGGGCGGCAAGGTAGCCGTGGACCTCAAGGAAGGAAAAAACCTGGTGGGAGCCTTCTACCACCCCCATTCCGTCTTGATTGATCCCAATGTCTTAGAGACCTTGTCTGACAAGGCCTTTAGCGATGGCATGGCAGAGGTCATTAAATACGGCTGCATCCGCGACCGGGCTTTCTTTGACAAGCTCAAGCAAGCGGGCAACCGGTCAGGCGTCATGGCTGATATTGAAAGGATCCTAGAGCGCTGTTGTGCCATCAAGCAGGAAGTAGTCGAAGCCGATGAGAAGGATACGGGCTGTCGGATGCTGCTAAATTATGGGCATACCCTAGGCCATGCCATTGAGGCCTACTACCAGTATGAGCGCTATACCCACGGCGAAGGGGTGGCTATTGGTATGCTGGCGATCAACCAATTGGCAGAGGACCAGGGGCTCAGCCCCCAAGGGTCGACCCAAGAAATTTACCAAGTGGTGAAAGACTTCGGTTTACCGACCGTTTTGGACCAAGTGGAAGACTATGCGGGCATCCTGCCTCTCATTAAAAATGACAAGAAAAATTTAAATGGCCAACTCCATATCATTACCCTCAAAAGGATTGGCCAGGCTGAAATCCGCAAGGTGCCTGATCATTTCTTTGATCCCTTGCTGGAAGGAGGAAAGCATTAATGACCGATTTACAAATTCAAGCCAAGCCCTTAGCGGGTGCGGTCCATATCCCACCTTCCAAGAGCCTGGCCCACCGCGCCATTATTGCGGCTGGCCTCGCCCAGGGGGAAAGTCAGGTCCTAAATGTGCAGCTATCTGATGATATTCAAGCAACCATTGAAGCCATGCAAAGTTTGGGGGCTGAAATCAAGCTGACGGAAGCCGGAGACCAGCGGGTAGACTTAAGCATCCGTGGTGGCCATCCATCCAAGTCTGCTTCACGGCTGATCGATGCCAATGAGTCAGGCTCGACCCTGCGCTTTATGATTCCTATTGCCAGCCTTTTTCCAGGTCAGACCCACTTTGTCGGCCGAGGGAAGTTAGGCAGTCGGCCGTTGGATCCCTATGAAAAGATCTATAACGAACAAGGGCTCTATTATGAGAACTTGTCGGATGGAGCTTTGGACTTGAAAGTTGAAGGAAAACTGCAAGCTGGCGCTTATCAATTGGCAGGCAATATTAGCTCACAATTTATTACGGGGCTGCTCTATACCCTGCCGCTTTTAGAAGGCGATTCGACCCTGCAAATTACGGGCCCCTTGGAGTCGGTGGGTTACATCCACTTGACCTTGGATATTCTTGCCAAGTATGGGATTGACATTGACTACCGAGCAGAGGACCAATGCTTCCAGATTAAAGGCAAGCAGACTTACCAGGCTAACGATTACCGGGTGGAAGGCGATTATTCCCAAGCTGCCTTCTTTCTCTGTGCAGGGGCCCTCGGTAATCCGGTCACCGTCCAAGACCTCGCCCCATCCAGCCAGCAGGGGGATAAAGAGATTATTAGCTTCCTCCAAGCCCTGGGTGCTGAGCTTGTGGTCCAGGATGACGGAATCCGAATCCAAGCTAAAGTATTGGAAGGCGGCTGCGAATTAGACGGCTCCCAATGTCCCGATGTGATTCCTGTCCTTGCCCTGACCGCTTGTTTAGCCAAGGGTGAGACACAGATTAAGAACCTGGCCCGCTTACGGATCAAGGAATCTGACCGCCTAAAAGCGACGCAAGAAGAGCTCAGTAAGTTAGGGGCTAAGATCCAGGTCCAGGGAGATAATTTAATCATCCAAGGTGTGGACCAGCTCAAAGGAGCTTGCCGGGTATCCAGCCACAAGGACCACCGGATTGCGATGATGTTAGCCATCGCATCGACGGTCTGCCAGGAAGCCATTATCATAGAAGATGCAGATAGCGTCAGCAAATCTTACCCACACTTCTGGGAAGATTTTAAGAAATTAGGAGGCGAATACCGTGAGTGGAATTTGGGGTAAACAGTTACAAGTGGCCATTTTTGGTGAGTCACACGGTCCAGCCATTGGCATCACCATTTCTGGGCTGCCAGCTGGACTAGCCCTCGATGAAGACAAGATCTTGGTAGAGATGGCGCGACGCCGGCCGGGCCAAAATGAATTAACGACACCGCGCCGGGAAGAAGACCTACCGGATATTGTGAGTGGCTATTTTAACGGCCATACAACGGGCGCGCCCTTGACGGCTCTGATCTACAATACCAATACCCGGTCCAAGGACTACAGCCAGATGCGTAAACTCATGCGTCCCGGTCAGACGGACTATCCCGCGCTCAAGCGCTATGATGGATATAACGACTACCGGGGAAGCGGCCACTTTTCGGGACGGATTACAGCGCCCCTCGTCTTTGCGGGAGCCGTCTGCCAGCAATGGCTGGACCAGTATGGAGTGACCATTGGCTCCAGGGTCTGTTCGATCGGTGAGGTCAAGGACCAAGCAGAGCTTGACTTCCAAAAACTCAGTCGAGAGGACTTATTGGCCTTCCGCCAAGAGACCCTGCCTGTTTTGACGGAGGGCTTAGCTGAAGAAATGGCCCGCTGTATCCGCCAAGCCAAGGGCCAGCATGATGCGGTAGGGGGCATTGTCGAGACTTATATCTTGGGCTTGGAAGCCGGCTATGGCAACCCCTTCTTCGATTCCATCGAATCGACGCTTGCCCATTTAATTTTCTCCGTGCCAGCTACCAAGGGGATTGAATTTGGCGCTGGCTTCGAGATTGCCTCTATGCGGGCTTCAGAAGCCAATGATAATTTTTATTATGATGACCAGGGCCAGGTCCAAACCGCCAGTTTAAACAATGGGGGGATTGTCGGGGGGATCAGTTTAGGCACACCCATCAACTTCCGGACCGCCATTAAGGCGCCGGCTTCGATTGCTAAGGCCCAATCGACCATTAATATTGAAAGTCATGAAAACGTTGAACTAGAGGTTACCGGACGCCATGACCCGTGCATTGTACCCCGGGTATTACCTGTGATTGAAGCCGTGACGGCGATCGGGTTGATGGACTTAATCCTCACCCGGTCATAAGAAAAGAGAGAAAGAGGGATGAGGGATGAAAGTTGCTTACCAGGGTATTGTTGGATCTTATAGTGAGGCCGCTTTAGCCCACTGGCAGAAGATGCCTGTGCAGGAAGGGCTATATGAGGGGCTGCCTTATGATGGCTTTGGCCGGATGGTGGATGACCTCCTCAGTGGAAAAATCGACCGGGCCGTGATGCCCATCGAGAATTCAACCACGGGGCTTATTACACGGACCTTGGACCTCTTTCGCTACCAGCAAGTTTACGCTGAAGCTGAGCACTACCAGCCCATCCGCCATGTCTTATGGGGAGTAGAGGGGGCCCAGCTGAGTCAGCTTAAGCAAGTTTATTCCCATCCGGAAGCCTTGTCCCAGTGCACGAACTTTTTTGCGGACCATCCTTGGATCCAGCCCATTTCCTATAAGGATACGGCCCAGGCTGCCCAGTTCATTGCCCAGGAAGGGGATCCCAGTTTAGGGGCCTTGTCTAGCGAACGCTGTGGGGAAATTTACCACTTGCAGGCTTTAGCCCGCCAAGTTCAGAATGAATCGACCAATATGACGCGTTTCTTTATGATGCGGCGCTACCGCGACGAGCTGTTGAACCTAGATAAGGACCAGCTCTTAGTTCATTTGTTAGCGGACCATCCCTGGGCCAGTCGCTTGATGCTCTATGTGGAAACGGCCCACAAGCCGGGGGCCCTCCACCAATTGCTGACGATTTTTAACTTGTTCAATTGTAACTTGGAAGGCCTGGATGCCCGTCCTATTCAAGACCAGCCCTTCAGCTATGGCTTCTTCATTGAAGTGGATATCCAGGGCTTAGAAGGTCAAGCCCAGCTCTTTTGGCAGATGCTTGAACACGCTAGCCAATACATCCAGATCATCGCTTGCATGGAAGCCCAAGAGGCGGAAATTTCCTATCTGACCTAGGCTTAATGCTTGCTTATAGGGCCTAAATAGGTTACTCTAAGTAAGCAAGATAAAGAAGGAGGACAAGCAATGTTGAAAGTAAAAAAATGGCTGGGTCTAGCGCTTGGCTTAGTCTTAATTAGTGGACTCTTGGCTTGTAGCCGGCAAGTGGAGCCCACAACAACTATTCGTGTGGCCACTTCACCTGGTCCTTACAGTGAACTCTTCTTAGAAGAAGTTAAACCGGCCCTGGAAAAAGAAGGTTACCAGGTGGAGAACCGGGACTTCGATGATCTCCAGCGGGCGAATATCGCCATCCAGGAGGGGTCGATGGACCTCAATGTGGACCAGCACACCCTTTACATGGAACAGTTTAACCGGGAGGCCGGGGCTGACCTGGTGGCTGTGACCCCCGTTCCTACCGTTCCAACGGCCCTCTTCGCTGGGCAAAAGAAGAGCTTGGATGAAGTGGCGCCAGGCGACCAGGTGGCTATTTCTGACGACCCGGTCGATGTGACCCGGTCCTTGCTCTTACTTGAGAAAGCGGGTTGGATCCGCCTTGACCCAGAGACCGATAAGTCCGAAGTAGGGGAGGATGATATTATTGAGAACAAGGCTGGCATCGAGCTGTCCTTGGTCCAAGCGCCTGTTCTTCCCCAAGCCTTAAAGGATGTGGCCTATGCCATCATCCCAGGCTCAACCTTCTATGACTCCGGGATGTCGGCTGACCAAGCCTTGCTGAATGAGGACCTGCGCCCTGAATTGAAGTTACAAGCAGTGGTGCGTTCAACTGATCAAGAGGCAGACTGGGTCAAAGATCTAGTTAAGATTTACCAATCCGACCAGCTAAAAGAACGTGTCGAAGAAATCAACCAGACCAATGACCGGGTCCAATGGGCTTGGACTGCGGATTAAAAACTTAGTGATAAATGTTCTCCTGAGAGGAAAGGGGCTCCTGTTAAGATGTTAACTTAATAGGAGCTTTTTTCTTATGCCAAAACACTATCGTTTTAACGAATGAATTTAAATAAAATATATTTAATGTTCGTTTTCTATTAACAAGGATTAAATATTGTGTTAAAGTAATAATTAAAATGTTTGATAAGCGAATGATGTCCCTGTGGGCAAGGAGGAAATATGCAAGAAAAAGAACATGCCATTAAATTGCGCTACCAGGTTGAAGACTCACCAGCACTCGTGGAATCGGTGGTCCTAGGCTTTCAAAATGTGATTACGGCCTTTGGGGGCCTCGTAGCGGTCCCCTTGATTATCGCTGGAATGGCCTCTTCCAGTGTGGAACAGACGGCCTATCTCATCAGTGCTGCCTTATTTGTATCGGGCCTGGTTTCTATTATCCAGTCCCGGGGCTTTGGTCCAAGATTTTTCCGGGTAGGGGTGGGTTTGCCTACTATTATGGGAACAGACTTTGCCTTTATTGGACCGGCTCAGAGTGTGATTGCCCTGGGCGGTCTGCCCGCTTACTTTGGAGGCACCATGCTTGCGGCCTTACTCGAGATCGTCATGTCCTATTTTGTTAAACCCTTGATGCGCTTTTTCCCGCCTGTCGTGACGGGCTCTGTGATTACTCTTATGGGAGCAACCCTGATGTCTACCGCGATGGACTGGGCAGCAGGTGGGGCTGGAGCCCCCGATTATGGGGACCCGAGCAATCTCGGCATTGCTGTTCTTGTCTTTCTGATTGTCGTTCTCTTTAACCATTACGGTCGGGGGAACTGGTCCTCTTATGCCATTCTCATCGGTATGGGGATCGGCTATCTCTTCTGCCTCTTTATGGGCCGGGTGGATACCGACCAAATTCTAGCTGCGCCCTGGTTTAGAATGCCTTCCTTCAACCAGATTGGGATTGATTTTGACTGGCGCTATGCCCTGCCCTTTCTTTCCGGTTACTTGGTCACTGTCATCGAAACGGTGGGCGTGATGCAGACTTTAGGGGAAGTGACCCAGCGTGAGCTAAGCGATGAGCAGGTCGCTGCTGGGGTCCGGGCAGATGGCTTTGGTTCCTTTATCGCTCCGCTTTTCGGTTCAGGCCCTGCTGCCACCTTCAGTCAAAATACCGGGCTGATTCCACTGACTCGTAATGCCTCGCGGAAGGTGGCCATTGTCGCTGGTCTTATTATGATTGTCCTTTCCATGAGCCCTAAATTAGCGACAGTTATTTCGGTCATGCCGCTCCCCGTCCTGGGCGGGGCAGGGGTGCTCATGTTTGGGACCGTGGCTGCGTCCGGTATCCAGTCCCTCAGCCGGATTAGCTTCGACACCCGCAACTTGATCATCACTGCTTCAGCGATCGGCATCGGTCTTGGCGTCTCCTTTAGACCAGAAATCACCCAAGGCCTACCGAGCTTCTTAGCCGGCCTCTTCTCTTCCGGTATCTCAGCCGGTACCATCGTAGCTCTCCTTCTCAACGTCCTATTAAAAGAACGGAAGACCTTGCGTTAAGGCTGCTAAATTCGGCTAAAGCTGAACCCTTAGCATCACTTCACACATTATTTGAAAGAGAGTGTGACAAAAGTCGCTCAGGCCTGAACCACTGGAACGAACTATGGGAAATCGTTGGTAAACGATTGGACATAGTTCGTGAAGTGGATGTCAGGCCTGACTTTTGGAACACGTTTTTGAAAAATGTTCGCTTTTTAAAAAGAGGCTGGAACCTTTGTCCCAGTCTCTTTTACCTTTTATTTTTCCTTAAGAAACCATCGATCCAAAGCATATAGTCGGTAGCTTTGCCTTATTTCTGTTAGAATGAGAATGTCTTAATGTTATAATCATTTCACAATAAAGAAAGGATGTTTCATTTGTCAGAAAATAATGACCAATCATTTGGATGGGGGCACTTTATCTTAGGGATTCTCTTTATTATCCTAGCCTTGTTTGCCTTTAGGGATCCCTTGGCTAGTCTAATGACCTTGGCTTTCGTCTTTGCTATCGGGATTCTTTTTCGGGGGATTTACCAGCTCATGGTTCGCCATCGCTTAAAAGAATCTTTCGGGATCAAACCGACCCATCTTTTAATATTTGGGATTATTAATATCTTACTGGGTCTTTACTTGGTCTTTAAGCCAGGCCTGTCAGCGTCCATCTTACCTTTTATTTTTGCTTTCTGGATTTTTATCTCGGCTATCTTTGGCTTTATGAGTCTGTCAGCGATTAAACAGGTAAGTACGCCGCTCTTCTGGCTGACCCTAATTCTTAATATCATTGCCCTGATTGTGGCTATTTTCTTAATTTTTAATCCCCTGAGCGCCTTAGTTAGCCTGACCTTTTTGGTTGCTTTCTACTTCTTATTATCAGGGATCCAACATATCATTTATGCTTTCTAAGCATATTCTAATGAAGGCAAGGGCATTTTCCCCTTGCCTTTTAGCTCGGCTTGGCGTATAGTAATGACCAGTGAATGAATTAAATATTTTCCTTTAAATTTAGTCCCGTGAGGCTAAGAAGGAGCGAGATGTCTCAGGGTGGGGTGCGTCCTCAGTCTGAACTCTAAAAGACTTGCTTTTTTTGTGCGAGTTTCTTTAAGTAACCATCAACTCCTGTCCTCTGCGGGCAGGAGTTTTTTTGTATCTAATGAGCCAAACGGAGGAGGAAATCCAGATGTCAGTGAAAGAAATTGTCGATGCAGTTACCATTAAACGGGCCCTTACCCGGATTTCTTATGAAATTATTGAGCGTAACCACCAATTAGACCAACTTGTCCTAGTCGGGATCAAAACACGGGGGATTTACCTAGCCCAACGGATTGCCCAACGTCTTAAACAACTCGAAGGCATTGAAGTAGCTGTTGGTGAGCTAGACATTACCCGCTACCGCGATGATCAAAAGACCAAGGTCC
Organism: Aerococcus sanguinicola; assembly: GCF_001543145.1. NCBI lineage: Bacteria > Bacillati > Bacillota > Bacilli > Lactobacillales > Aerococcaceae > Aerococcus > Aerococcus sanguinicola. The sequence continues at coordinate 1,881,270 of NZ_CP014160.1, forward strand.
AAGAAGCAGAAGTCAATGAGTCCAACATCCCAGTCAGCCTAGAAGGCAAGGAAGTGATCATTGTTGACGATGTTCTCTATACCGGACGAACCATCCGCGCAGCTCTGGATGCGGTGATGGACTTTGGCCGCCCAGAACTGATTGCCCTAGCAGTCCTCGTTGACCGGGGCCACCGAGAGCTTCCTATCCATGCTGATTATGTCGGCAAGAACCTCCCTTCATCCCGCAAAGAGCGCGTCCTTGTGAAGATGGAAGAAGTCGACGGAGAAGACGGCATCTATATCGAACAAAGTCATTAAAGCATTGATTGAACGCTCCAGGAAGAGCTAGAAAGGATTGTCATGATTTTAAATACGCAAAAGATCTGCCTCCAAAACCTACTGAGTGTGGAAAGTTTAAGCGATGAAGAAGTGCTCGGGCTTATTAAGATGGCCCAAGTCTACAAATACCATCCCGAACACCGGCCGATTCAAAAGCAATACTTCGTTAGCAATCTCTTCTTTGAGAACTCAACGCGGACCCACCGCAGCTTTGAGATTGCTGAGCGCAAGCTGGGCTTGGAATGTTTAGACTTTGAAGCGTCAACTTCTTCCGTGCAAAAAGGGGAGACTCTCTACGACACAGTCTTGACTATGTCGGCCTTGGGGGTTGATATTGCGGTAATCAGGCATGGGCAAGACCACTATTATGATGACTTGGTTAAGAGCCCTCATATCCATTGTGCTCTTATCAATGGTGGGGACGGTAGCGGCCAGCACCCTAGCCAGTGTTTACTCGACCTCATGACAATCTATGAAGAATTCGGCCGCTTCCAAGGCTTGAAGGTAGCCATTGTTGGGGACCTGGTTCATTCCCGGGTGGCTAAGTCCAACATGCAAATGCTCCACCGCCTAGGCGCTGAGCTCTACTTCGCCGGGGCTCCTGAGTGGTATGACACAAGTTTTGACCAGTATGGCCATTATGAAGATCTCGACCAGATTGTTGAGAAGGTGGACGTTATGATGATGCTCCGGGTCCAAAACGAACGCCATCACGGAGAGAAATCCTACAGCAAGGAAGACTACCACCAAGCTTATGGTCTAACTCTAAAACGAGCTGAAAGACTGCAAGATCATGCCATTATTATGCATCCAGCTCCTGTTAACCGGGATGTGGAGATTGCCGACAGTCTGGTGGAGTGCGACCAATCCCGCATCGTCCAACAGATGTCCAATGGGGTCTTTATGCGGATGGCTATCTTAGAAGCTGTCATCAATGGTAAAGAAGCAAAAAAAGAGAATAGGGAGGCTAAGCATGAAAACACTAATCAAGAATGGCTTAATGAATGGGCAGGCTAATGCGCTGGATCCGGTTGAACTCGTTATTGAGGATGGGCGTATCCAAGCTTTAGGCCAGGGCTTCGCGGAAGAAGCTTTTGACCAAGTCTTTGACGCTCAAGGGGGCTTAATCAGTCCCGGCCTAGTGGATGTTCACGTCCACTTCCGGGAGCCTGGTCAAGAACATAAGGAAACCATTGCTTCCGGGAGCTTAGCCGCAGCCCGGGGTGGTTTTACCACCGTCTGTGCCATGCCCAATGTAGACCCTGTGCCGTCTTCTAAGGAACGCTTGGACCATATGTATGACCTGATCAAAAAAGAGGCTAAAATCAAGGTCCACCAATACGCTACGATTACCAAGGGCCTCCGGTCGGATGAATTGGTGGACTATGAGGCTTTGAGCCAAGCGGGCGCCTTTGCCTTCAGTAATGATGGGGTAGGGGTCCAGACTGCAGGCACCATGTACCAGGCCATGCAGGAAGCTGCCAAAGTTAATAAAGCCTTGGTGGCCCATGTGGAAGATGATTCGCTCTTGTTTGGTGGGGTCATGAATGCGGGAGACCGTTCTGAGGAACTAGGCCTACCAGGTATTCTACCGATTTCAGAATCTTCACAAATCGCCCGGGACCTTCTCCTGGCAGAAGCGACCGGCGTCCACTACCATGTCTGCCATGTCTCAACCAAGGAGAGTGTGCGGGCCGTACGTCAGGCTAAGGCAGCGGGGATCCATGTGACCTGTGAAGTCTCTCCCCACCACTTGCTGTTAGCGGATGAAGATATTCCGGCTGATAACGCCATGTACAAGATGAATCCGCCGCTACGTTCAACTGCTGACCGCCAAGCCCTAATTGATGGGCTCTTGGACGGCACCATTGACTGTATTGCAACCGACCACGCCCCACATGCCTTCGAAGAGAAGAACCAAGGCTTCCTTAAGTCAGCCTTTGGGATTGTCGGCATCGAGACGGCCTTCCAACTGATCTACAGCTATTTTGTTGAAAGAGGTATTTTTACCCTCGAACAGGTGGTCAATTGGATGGCCCGCAAACCGGCAGAAATCTTTAACTTAGAGGCAGGCCAGCTAAAAGTTGGCAGCCCAGCTGACCTGGCTATCTTTGCCCTCGACCAGGAAAGTGAGATTAATCCCGATGACTTCCTCTCCAAAGGGAAGAATACGCCTTTTGCAGGCTGGAAGATCAAGGGAGAGACCCTAGCAACTTTCGTGGATGGGCAATTGGTATGGCAAAAGGAGGCCTAAAGATGGAAAGAATTTTATTACTTGAAGATGGCACATATTTTAGCGGACAAGCTTTTGGTGCCTTAAAAGAAGTCAGCGGTGAGCTTATTTTTACCACTGGCATGACCGGCTACCAAGAGACCATCACGGACCCGTCTTATTTTGGCCAGTTGATTACTTTTACTTATCCGATGATCGGCAATTACGGGATCACGGCAGATAATAATGAATCCGTTGCTCCTTCTTGTAAGGCGGTCATTGTTAAGGAATGGGCCCGCCGTCCCTCCAATTGGCGGAGCCAGATGAACTTGGATGAGTTTTTGAAACAACATGAGATTCCAGGTTTAGCAGGGATTGATACCCGGGCCTTGACCCATAAAATTCGTGAACAGGGGGCCATGAAAGCAGCTATTATCGCGGTTGATGCCGACCGGGACCAAGCCCTGGCTGAGCTCAAAGCCGAACCAGCTCTTAAGGACCACGTTGCGAGTGTCTCAACTAAGACGCCTTATCCTAATCCTAATACCGGACGTCGGGTGGTTGTCGTGGACTTTGGCCTCAAGCATTCGATCCTGCGGGCGCTCTCTGAACGGCATTGTTCCGTGACCGTTGTCCCTTATGATACCGATGCTCAAACGATCCTGGCCCTCAAACCCGATGGCGTCATGCTCTCAAACGGACCAGGAGATCCGAAAGACTTGCCTGCTGTCCTCGATATGATCCGTGAAATTCAAGAACAGGTCCCAATCTTCGGGATCTGCCTCGGCCACCAATTATTTGCCCTCGCCAATGGAGCCGATACCTACAAGATGAAATTCGGCCACCGCGGAGTCAACCATCCAGTCCGCGAGATTGCGACCGGTCGGATTGACTTCACTTCTCAGAACCATGGCTATGCGGTAGCCAAAGACTCCATCGATCCAGAAAAATTAATCATTACCCATGTGGAGATTAATGACGGGACAGTGGAAGGGCTCAAGCACCGCCACTATCCAGCCTTCACCGTCCAATACCATCCGGACGCTGCCCCAGGGCCACACGACGCCCTCCATCTCTTCGATGACTTCATGGCAATGATTGATGCAAGAAAGGAGCACTAAGATGCCTAAACGTACAGATATCCAAAAAATTATGGTCATTGGCTCAGGCCCGATTGTGATCGGCCAAGCAGCTGAATTTGACTATGCTGGGACCCAGGTTTGCCTAGCTCTTAAAGAAGAAGGCTATGAAGTCGTCCTCGTCAATTCTAACCCTGCGACCATCATGACTGACAAGGAGATCGCAGATGAGGTCTATATCGAACCCATTACCTATGAATTTGTCTCCCGCATCCTGAGAAAAGATCGTCCCGATGCGATTCTGCCAACCCTAGGCGGGCAAACCGGTCTTAATATGGCCTTAGAATTGTCTAAAGCCGGCATCTTAGACGAATTAGGCATTGAATTACTGGGCACCAAACTCTCAGCCATTGAACAGGCCGAGGACCGGGACCAGTTCAAGCAATTGATGGAAGAATTAAAGCAACCCATCCCTGAATCGACCATTGTCCACACGGTAGATGAAGCGGTCGCTTTTGGAGCGAAAATCGGCTACCCCTTGATTGTACGTCCAGCCTATACCCTAGGCGGAACGGGTGGGGGCCTATGCGAGAACGAAGAGGAGCTTAAAGAAATCACCGAAAACGGGCTTTCCTTATCCCCCGTGACCCAGTGCCTGATCGAACAGAGCATTGCGGGTTACAAGGAAATTGAATACGAAGTGATGAGGGACTCCGCTGATAATGCCATTGTGGTATGTAATATGGAGAACTTTGACCCTGTCGGTATCCACACGGGCGACTCTATTGTTTACGCACCCACCCAGACCCTGTCCGATGATGAACACCAGATGCTTCGTGATGCTTCCTTAGCTATTATCCGTGCCCTTGAAATTGAAGGGGGCTGTAATGTGCAGTTAGCTCTAGATCCTAAGAGCTTCAAGTATTATGTGATTGAAGTGAACCCTCGGGTGTCTCGGTCTTCTGCTTTAGCTTCCAAGGCAACAGGTTATCCGATCGCCAAGCTAGCAGCCAAGATTGCCCTCGGCCTGACCCTGGATGAAATGATGAACCCTGTGACGGAATCAACTTATGCAGAATTTGAGCCCACCTTGGACTATGTTGTCTGCAAGATTCCGCGCTGGCCTTTTGACAAGTTCCAAGATGCGGAGCGCCGCCTAGGGACACAAATGAAGGCGACAGGAGAAGTCATGGCGATCGGAAGGAATATCGAAGAAGCGACGCTGAAGGCTGTCCGTTCACTGGAAATTGGCTGCTACCACGCCGAAATGAAAGAACTCGAAGATGTCTCAGACGATGTCATTAGCGAAAAATTAATCAAAGCCCAAGACGACCGACTCTTCTATATCATGGAAGCCATCCGCCGCGGCTACAGCATTGAAGATATCGCCCAGTTGACAAAGATCGATCTCTTCTTCCTGGATAAACTTTTACACATCGTAGAAATTGAGGATGATCTTAAGTCGCACCCAGGAGACATGGAAAAACTTGGCCAGGCTAAAACATATGGCTTTACCGATTATAAGCTGGCCCAGTTATGGGACATGGACGAAGCTGACTTCCGTGAGAAACGCTTGGAAGCGGGCATCCATCCGGTCTACAAGATGGTAGATACTTGTGCTGCTGAATTCGAAGCTTCCACTCCATACTTCTACAGCTCTTATGAAAGCCACAGTGAAAGCCAGCCTTCCACGGACAAAGACTCTATCCTCGTCCTAGGTTCAGGCCCTATCCGGATTGGCCAGGGGGTCGAATTTGACTATGCGACTGTCCATTCTGTGAAGGCCATCCAAGACGCGGGCTATGAAGCCATTATTATGAACAATAACCCGGAAACCGTGTCGACAGACTTCTCCATCTCTGACAAGCTCTACTTTGAACCTTTAACTTTTGAAGATGTGATGGAAGTCATTGCGGTTGAAAAGCCCCTCGGCGTTATCGTCCAATTCGGAGGTCAGACCGCCATCAACCTGGCTGCACCACTCGCCGAGGCTGGCGTTAAGATCCTAGGAACCACAGTGGAAGATTTGGACCGGGCAGAAGACCGTGATTTATTCGAACAGGCCCTGAGCCAGTTAGAGATTCCTCAACCGATTGGGGACACGGCTAGAAGTCCCGAAGAAGCGGTACAGATCGCGGACAAGATCGGCTACCCAGTGCTGGTACGGCCATCCTATGTTCTAGGCGGCCGGGCCATGCAGATTGTGGAACACCAAGCCGACCTTGAAAACTATATGGCCAATGCGGTGAAGGCCTCACCTGAACATCCGGTTCTGATCGACCGCTACCTCCCTGGCTATGAATGCGAAGTCGATGCCATCTGTGACGGGGAGAATGTCCTTGTGCCAGGTATCTTGGAACATATCGAGCATGCCGGCGTCCATTCAGGCGACTCCATGGGGATCTATCCACCCCAATCCTTCTCTGAAGAGATTAAGGCCACTATCTTGGACTATACGGAAAAATTAGCCCTGGGCTTAAACTGCATCGGCATGATGAATATCCAATTCGTTATTTATGAAAATAAAGTCTATGTGATTGAAGTGAATCCACGGGCTAGCCGGACCGTACCTTTCTTAAGTAAGGTGACCGATATTCCAATGGCCCAACTGGCAAGCAAGGCTATACTTGGGCAGAAAATCACCGATCTTGGCTATCCAACTGGCCTAGCAGCTGAAACAGACCAAGTCTATGTCAAGGCACCGGTCTTCTCCTTCACTAAATTGAACCAAGTCGACTCCTATCTGAGTCCTGAAATGAAGTCAACAGGGGAAGTCATGGGCGGCGACCGCGATAGCAACAAGGCCCTCTACAAGGCCTTTGAGGCAGCCGGCCTCCATATGCCGGACCACGGGAATATTCTCTTTACTATTGCTGACGAAGACAAGGAAGAAGCCTATGACCTGGCCGACGCTTTTGCGGAACTGGGTTATGGGATTGTGGCCACAACGAATACAGCGGCTTACTTTGAAGAACAAGGGCTCTTGGTTCAAAGCATTGAAGGCCACAGTGAAGATCCTCAGGCCCCATCTGTCCAAGAAGCCATCCATTCAGGCTCTATCCAAGCCGTTGTTAACCGGGTCTCCCAAGAGGAAGACGAAAGCCAGGACTACAGTTTTGCGATCCGCCAAGCTGCGGTTGAACAAGGGGTCCCACTCTTTACCTCCTTGGATACAGCCCGCGCCATCCTTCGTGTCATGCAAGCTCGTGCATTCTCAATTCAAGCGATTTAAATTATTTTAGAAAGGGGAGAGGACATGCGCCAGGAGATGATGACCATCATCAAGCAGGAAGAAATTGCACCTAGAATCTTTGAAATGACCTTGAAAGGGGACCTTGTCCAAGAAATGGGGGAATCCGGACAGTTTATCCATATCCGGGTGCCCCGGCAGGACCTCTTACTCAGGCGTCCCATCAGTCTCAACCGCATCCACCGCGAGCTTGGGACCTGCCGGATTATTTACCGGGTGGAAGGGGATGGGACCCGGATCTTCTCTGAGATGACAGCTGGCGATGTCCTCGATGTCATGGGGCCTTTAGGTAGGGGCTTTGACCTCTCCCAGCTTCAAGCAGGCGACCAGGCCTTCATTATTGGTGGGGGGATCGGAATTCCTCCACTCTATGAATTATCGGCCCAGCTCCGCCAAAAAGGGGTCCACTGCCACCATTTCCTCGGCTATGCGACCAAGGACGTGGTCTACTATGAAGAGGCCTTTAGCCAATTAGGCCCCACCCATGTGTCTACCGATGACGGCTCCTATGGCTTCCATGGCAATGTCTGCCAGATGGTACGCGAGTCAGGGATTGAACCTGATGCTGTCTTTTCCTGCGGTCCCAATGGCCTGCTCAAGGCGGTCTACCAGACCTGCCAGGGAACAGACAATATCCAGCTGTCTCTAGAAGAACGCATGGCCTGCGGGATGGGGGCTTGTGCAGCCTGTGTCTGCCGGTCATCCGAGGATGGCCCCCAAGGTCAGATCCGGACGAAGAAGGTCTGTGAAGATGGCCCCGTCTTCCAAGCTAAAGAGGTGGTGCTCTAATGACGAATCGTTTAGCGGTTAAGCTGCCAGGACTCGACTTAAAGAACCCTATCATTCCTGCTTCAGGTTGCTTTGGCTTCGGTAAGGAATACGCTAAGTACTATGACCTCAACCAACTGGGCTCGATCATGGTCAAGGCTACCAGCCCTCAAGAAAAATTGGGTAATCCGACGCCACGGGTGGCCGAAACCCCCTCCGGCATGCTCAATGCGATTGGACTACAGAATCCAGGCCTAGAGGTGGTCATGAAGGACTATCTGCCGGCCTTAGAAGTCTATGAAGACCTGCCCATTATCGCCAATGTAGCCGGCTCTTCCCAGGAAGACTATGTGATCGTTTGTGAACGCATAGGTGACGCCCCTAATGTCAAAGCCATTGAATTAAATATTTCTTGCCCCAATGTTAAAGAAGGCGGAATTACCTTCGGGACAGATCCTGACGTGGCCTTTGACCTGATTCAGGCGGTTAAGAAGGTGGCTAAGGTGCCTGTCTATGCCAAATTATCGCCTAATGTCACAAATATCCTACCGATTGCCGAGGCCATCGAGGCGGGGGGAGCGGATGGTTTTACCATGATCAATACGCTTCTGGGCATGCGGATTGACCTGAAGACCCGGCGTCCGATCTTAGCCAACCAAACGGGTGGCTTATCAGGACCAGCGATTAAGCCGGTTGCTATTCGTTTGATCCACCAGGTAGCCAGTCACTCAGACCTGCCGATTATTGGCATGGGCGGTGTCTTCACAGTCGATGATGTGCTCGAAATGTTTATGGCGGGCGCTTCAGCTGTAGCTGTTGGCACTGCCAATTTTACTGATCCTTATATCTGCCCAAAACTCATCCAAGCCTTACCGCATAGGATGGATGAACTAGGGATTAAAAGCTTAGAGGATTTAATTATAGATGTCCGCCAGCGCTTGCGCGGTTAAGTTTAGAAAGTTAAATAGGGAAGACCCCAAGTGAGTGATTCTCGTTTGGAGTCTTTCTTTTCTTTACTTTAAATTTACATTGTAATTATTATAATATAGCTTGACATAGTGGATGGCGTTATTTATAATGAGTATAGAAAGTTAAATAATCGTTTAGAGCAAGTGGCGGATCTTTAGGTCCAAAACCCGGTCGGGAGGTGAGACTTCCGACAGCAGAGCGCTTAATGAGGCACACTGTGAGGCAGTATCAACTGTCTTTCGGTGTGCCTTTTTTCATCGATTGACTACTTTCTAATAGACTTGGAAGCATGCATTGAATAAGAAAAGGAGTGGTTCATATGGCAAGTGAAGTACAGAACTTTAACCGGGGCGAGGGGTTGAAGTCCATGGTTTATGGCGGTTTGGATGGAATTATTACAACCTTTGCTGTGGTGGCAGGGGCTATCGGGGGAGACCTCAATATGGAGGTGATCCTTATCCTAGGCTTTGCTAATCTCTTGGCGGATGGTATCTCCATGGCTATCGGCGATTATTTATCCAGTAAGTCAGAGCGAGCTTATGATGATTTTGAGCGCTTGGAAATAGCAAAAATCCTTGAAAAAGATCCTGAACTCAACCAAACTCACATTCAAGAAGTCTATGAAAATAAGGGTTTATCCAGCCAACAAGCCCAGATTATTGCTGAAAAACTAGTCCAGCATGATGTCGATACCCAGATGAAGGTCCTCTCTGTAGGAGAAGAAGAGGCTTCCCAGCCCTTAACCAATGCCTGCATTACCTTCTTTTCCTTTGCCTTCTTCGGTCTCTTTCCGCTCATCATCTTTATCCTGGCATACTTTAATGAAGATTTTGTTCCTTATAGCTTCAGTATTTCTATCCTGATGACCTTTGTCACGCTCTTTATCTTAGGGGTGTCTAAGGCTTCGGTTACCAAGGAAAATAGCTTCAAGTCCGGCATGGAAATGCTAGTAATCGGTGGACTTGCCGCCCTAGCTGCTTATGGGATTGGCAGTATCTTGGCCAGTATTTAATTTCTATAATTTATTAAAGAAAAAATCACATCCAAAGCCATAGCAAGTAAAGTTTGGATGTGGTTTAATTGTAATCATTTTAATTAAACTGGTAGTGGGTTTGAATGCGGTTGCTGTCACTTAAGATAATCTGTTCAACAGCGCATTGGCTGTCCACGTAGCGCTGGAGGTTCTTTCTTTGCTTGTCGGTCAAGTCACCGTCAATATTGAGCTTCACATCCGCCAGCAGATTGCGGTGTTTTTGGTCATCTCGGCCTAAATTGGCTTCTAGGTCGAGAGAGACCGTCACGCCTTCGAGCTTGCGACTGCGCAAGTAGGATTGAGCCAGCATGAGCTTGCAGCCAGCTAGACCGATCAAGAGGGCACCAGCTGGGCTTGTGGCTTGGGGCTGGTAGTCAGAGTCTGGTAAATCGTGGTCGAGTTCATAGTCGTGGCCATCGACGGACAGCTTTAAATGTAAGTTTTCAAGCACTTCAGCTTGGACATGCATCTTAGTCATTTTAAGTCACGCTTTCTTTAATGGGCGGAAGCGCCAGATTGGGCATCGACTTCTCGCTGCTTGGCGGCTTCTTCAGGATTAGAACTGATAAAGTAGTAAGTTGGCACATCTTCTTCAGCATCGTAATCAATTTCTAAATTATAATCTTCAAAGAACCACTGGTCTTCATCCTCAGCAAAGATCAGCAAGCCATCTTTTTCTACCTGGGCAAAAACATTTTGCGGCGCTTCAACTAAGATCCCCACGGAATAGTTGTCATGCACATTGGTAGACCCATAGACTTTACCATAAATGCGAATGCCTTGACCGGGGCCTGGTGCCACTTCATCTTTAAAGAACTTTACCGCCGCGTCACTCACTTGAATATCCATTATCCAACACTTCCTATCTATTATATTCATTTCATTGCCTTAAGTTTAGCATAGAGGACCTATAAGAGGTCAAGTAAGTTAACTTCGAGTGAATGGAGTCAGCCAATCCAGTAAATAAAGTTGACTCAGAATGTTATCAAGCTAAATGGACTAAATAACTAAGAAAAGGCTTGCAAGGCCAAACATTTAAGAGAGAGTCAGTGACAAGGAGTAAACAATTCAAATTTGAAGCATATTTATTTAATTTCGAAATGACTTTGTGAAATGCATTTTGGAGCTTTTTGATCAAATTATCAGCAACTAGGACTTAGTGTGCCTAGCTAGCGTCTTAACTTGAGCAGTAAACTAAGTCTAGAGGCTAAAGACGGGGTCAGTTTGTAGTTAACCAAAGAGATGATGGGATAGATAGAAATTAGACTTACACATAATGAATAAATATTCATATATAAGCTAAGAAATCAGTGGATCTTGTCAGTGAGTCTTTTTATCTATTCTAGTTAACATAATATACATTATGAGAAGCGATGGGTAAATTAATATAGGCCTTCCCTTTGAAGCTAAGTTCATTTTTGTTATAATAAGTGCGAGACGATTGGGATTTAGTTTTTGTCTCAAATAGAATTTAAGTAAAGGAGTCTTATAATATTATGAACCAAGAACAGTTTGACCGTGTGAAATCAGGAGACGGTTTTATCGCTGCTTTAGACCAAAGCGGTGGTTCAACTCCTAAGGCCTTAGCCGCTTATGGTGTTTCTGAGGACCAATACTCTAGCGAAGAAGAAATGTTTGATCTCGTCCATGAGATGCGGACCCGGATTATGACGGATGACGCCTTTAATTCAGACAAGATTCTCGGGGCTATCCTATTTGAGCAAACCATGGATCGCCAAGTTGAAGGTAAATATACCGCGACTTACCTGGCAGATAAAGGGATTGTCCCCTTCCTAAAAATTGACAAAGGACTAGCTGAGATCGAAAACGGTGTCCAAGTCATGAAAGATATTCCAAATCTTGATGACCTATTAGCCCGTGCCAACGAACGTGGCATCTTTGGGACCAAGGAACGTTCGAATATCTTAGAATTGAACCCTGACGGAATTAAGAAAGTAGTTAGCCAACAATTTGATTTGGCCAAAAAAGTTATTGCTGCTGGCCTCGTCCCTATTGTTGAGCCGGAAGTTAATATCCATGCTGAGGATAAGGCTGAGATTGAAGAAGTCCTCAAACAAGAAATTCTCAAGGAACTTGACCAATTAGCTGACGACCAAGTGGTAATGCTTAAGCTAACCCTACCAAGCGTCGATAACGCTTACAAAGAATTAGTTGACCATCCACAAGTCCTAAGCGTGGTTGCCCTATCTGGCGGCTACTCGATTGATGAAGCCAATGATAAGCTACGCCGCAATGAAGGCGTGATTGCTAGCTTCTCCCGTGCTCTAACCAATGCTTTACGGGCTAGCCAATCTGATGAAGACTTCCACAATGAACTCAAGACAGCTATCGATACGATCTATGATGCTTCGGTGAATAAAGAAGTATAATTTAAGACAAAAAGACAGCTCAAGGATTTACCTTGAGCTGTTTTTTTGTCTTATACTAGTATTTCTTCCAAACTCGTGGTGTTAGGCTTAGGAGGATGGGATAGATTTCCAAGCGCCCCATCAGCATGGTTAGGCACATAATGAACTTCGCGAAAGGGGCTAATTCGGCATAGTCTTCACTAGGGCCTAGCAGGTCTAGGCCATAACCAATATTGTTCAGCGTGGCGATAACCGCATTGAAGGCTCCGCTGAAGCTCTGGGTGTAATGGCTCAGGATAAAGAGTACCAGGCAGAAAACAGCTAGATAAGTCATCAGATAAAAGGCAATCGAGCGCTGGATATCATGGGTTACCCTTTTTCCGTCAAACTTGATGGGCTGGACCCGGCTAGGTGCTAGGACCCGGCGGATCTCTTGGCGGATGGACTTGAAGAAGATCGCAATCCGGACGATTTTCAAGCCTGAAGTGGTCGAGCCGGACATGGCTCCTGTAAACATGAGGAAGAGCAGGACAATATCTGTCGTGACCGGCCAATTAGCGATGGAGACATTGGTGTAGGCAGTAGTCGAGTTAACCGATACTACGTTGAAGAAGGCGTCTTTTAAGGCTTGGAAGGGGCTCTGGTAGAGGCCGTTAATATTGAGGAAGATAATTAAGCTGGCCAAGGCAATGATGGCCACATACCAGCGCAATTCTTCACTGTGGAGGACCTGCCGCCACTTGCCGATATAGAGCAAGTAAAAAAAGTTAAAGCTCATCCCGAAGATGAACATGGCAATGGCCATAACGAGGTCCACATAGTCGCTATTGTAGTGGGCAATGGAATTGCTGTAAATGTTAAAGCCCCCTGTCCCCGAGGCCCCCATGGCTAAGAGGGCTGCTTCAAACCAGGGAACCTTTCCCAAGCGGAGGAGAACCATGACGACTAGGGTCATGACCAAATAAATGCTGTAGAGAATATTGATGGAGCTGGAGACCCGGGACTCTACCTTACCAAAGACCGGACCAGGTAGTTCGGCCCGCATGACATAGACCCCCCTGGCCCCGAAATTCGGTAGAATGTATAGGATAAAAACCAACATACCCATCCCACCAATTAAGAGCGTAAAGCTCCGCCAGAACATGAGGGCTTCAGGCAGGATATGGAGGCTGGAGCTGAGAACAGAGGCGCCCGTCGTGGTAAAGCCACTGACCGATTCAAAGAAGGCATCGATAAAGTCCCCTACTGACTGGCTCAAATAAAAGGGCAAGGCCCCAAAAAAAGAATAGAGCAACCAGATAATACTAACCAGGGCAAAGCCTTCGCGCTGGTAGAAGATATCCGAATCGGGCTGGCGGTAGGACAAGGCTAAACCAAGGAGTTCGCAGAGGGCAATGGTGATGACAAAGGCCCAGATGACCCGGGCGGGATTGCCGTAATAGAGTCCCACCAGGATAGATGGAAGCATCAAGAGACCTAGGATCATCAGCAGACGACCGATGATAAAACGAAGAAAGGACGTATTCATGGCTAGGCTCGCTCACCCCTCTCTAAGATATCATCCAGGCTAAAGACATCCCGGCAGGAGGTAAAAATCAAGACATCATCCCCTGCCTGGAGCTGGTCGTCGCCGGATGGAATATGGAGTCGGTCCTGGCGCACGATCATCCCTAGGAGCACATGGTCTTTGATGGCCAGGTCTTTAATTGGCGCTTGGGTCACCCGGTCCTGGGCGCTGACTTGAAATTCCATAGCTTCCGCTATTTCCTTATCCACTGCCAATCGGGCATAGCCTAAGAGCGCACTGTTATTCTCTGGAATAGCCCGTACATGGCGGATAATGGCATCTGAAACTGATATCCGGGGCGAGACAATGACATCCAGGTTTTCTGCATTCAGGAGCCGGACAAGCTTGGGTCGGTTAACCTTGGTAATGTTTTTCTTAACGCCTTCTTCATGGGCGAAAAGGGATAGCATCAAGTTTTCTTCGTCGGAATCGGTCATGGAAATGACAATATCATGACGGTCGATCCGGTGCTCCCTTAAGAAACGTTGGTCCGTTCCGTCGCCTAAAATAATCTCAGCCTGGTCAATTTCATCAGCTAGGAGTTCGGCTCGCTTGAGGTCTTTTTCGATTAATTTGACATGGATACCGCGCTTGTCCAGCAAGGGCACCAGGTAGCGGTTGATCCGGCTTCCCCCTATAATCATTACCGACCGGTAGTTGGCCCGCTGCTTGTGGCCTGCGATATAGGCAGACTGGCTCAAGACTTCATTGGTTGCGATAATATGGATCTGGTCATCCTGGCGCAGGTAATCATCCCCGTGCGGAATAAAGACATGGTCCCCTCTCTCGACCAGGCAGATCACAATATCGCTTAATTTTTGCCGGACCTGGGCTACACTCCAATTGAGGATAGGACTGTAGGCGGTCAGGCGAATCTGGAGGAGCTTGATCCGGTCATGGTAAAATTTTTCGACATGAATAGCAGCAGGATAGTCCAGGACCGTGACAATTTCCTTAGCGGCTTCTTTGTCCTGGTTGATGACATAGTTAATGCCCAGGTGCTCGCGGATGAAGTCTTCATTGGCCGTATATTCCCCCGAGCGTGAGCGGACAATCCGGTAGCGGGCGCCAATTTTTTCAGCTAGGATGGCTGAGATAATATTCACTTCATCCAAGTTGGTGACGCTGATAAAGACGTCACAGCGGTCCACATTGGCTTCCAACAAGGTATCTAAGTTGGTTGCTGTCCCGCAGATACCTTGGATATCTAGAACTTCAATCAACTTGTCGATGACTTGCTGGGACTGGTCGATTAAGGTGATCTCGTGCCCTTCCTTATTGAGAAGATAGCATAATTCTTGGCCGAGTTCGCCCCCTCCAACCACCACAATTTCCATTTTTTTCATTACACAACCCCTATTTAAAACGAGGCTGGAGCTTTTTGTCCCAGCCTCGTTTTAATTCATGCAAACGCTCCTCTAAGCTTCTTCGAAAGCTTCAGTTAAAGGAGGTACAATTTGTTTTTTCCGAGATACTAAGCCTGGTAAGGCGATTTGAGAGTCAACGATCTCACCAGCAAAGGCTTTTTCAAAGTGTTCGACAAGGTCGACATTAGCAACTAGTAAGCCTTCTGAATCATTGGTTAAGATATTGGTAACCACGAGGAAGAAAGCGTCATAGCCCTTTTCTGCGGTTTCTTTTTGCATGACTTGGAGCATGTCGTCTTTACGCTTGAGGACGTCATTGACATCTACCACGTTGACTTGGCCGATGCGAACGGAGTGACCGTTCATTTCGAAGGACTTAGCGTCGCCATCTGCGATTTCCAAGGCAGATTTTTCAGAAACGTCGGCCCCTGCCCGCAGCATGTCGAGACCATAAGCTTCAAGGTCGATTCCAGCAATTTCAGCGAGCTTGCTGGCTAATTTACGGTCTTCTTCGGTACAAGTTGGTGATTTCAAGAGCAAGGTATCAGAAATCAGACCAGAAAGCATTAAACCTGCGATTTCCTTAGTCACTTCAACGCCATGGACTTGGTAGAGGCCATAAATGACCGTCTGGGTACAGCCTACGGGGCGAGCGGTATAGGCCAAAGGTGAAGCCGTCTCGAAATTAGCAATCCGGTGGTGGTCCACTACAGAATGGATGTCAACCTCACGGATATCTTCAGCAGATTGTTGGAATTCGTTGTGGTCCACTAAGGCCACGCGATCTGTTTCTGCAGCTACTTTCTTAAGCACACGTGGGGCTTGGACAGAGAAATGCTCTAAAGCAAACTGGGTCTCTGGGTTTAAGTCGCCAAGAGCGATGGCTTCAGCCTCCTCACCCAATTGATTTAATAAATGACTGTAAGTGATAGCAGATGTAATGGCATCTGTGTCTGGATTTTGGTGTCCAAAAACAAGAATTTTACTCACAAAATCTCCTCTTTTCTAAAAAACTTCTGCCTCTATTTTATCATAAAAGCCGGCTTTAGGCTTAGAATTCTTCATAAACTGCTGGATTTTGTGCCCCGGTTCGACCATTGGGATGGTCCAAGCGAGCAATCTGGGCCATATCGTCATCGTCAAGTTCAAAGTCAAAGACCTTGAAGTTCTCTTCCAGGCGGTCAGCATGGCTCGACTTAGGAATGGGCATGGTGCCGATCTGTAGATGCCAGCGCAGGACGACCTGACCTGGTGTCTTGCCGTGCTTCTCAGCAATCTTTTTAATTAGCTCTTGTTCCAAGATGGATTCAGACATCTTCTCGCTCCCCCGACCGAGTGGGCTCCAAGCTTGGGTCAGGATGCCGTGGTCTCTGTCATAGGCAATCTGCTTAGCCTGTTGGAAGTAAGGATGGGTCTCTACCTGGTTTATAACTGGTACTTCCTGGGTCTCTTCAATTAAGCGATCGATGTGTTCAGGCAAGAAATTGCTGACCCCAATCGCTTTGACATAGCCGCGTTTTTTAGCTTCAATCAGGGCCTGCCAAGCTTCGACATAGTGGCCTTGCTTAGGGTTAGGCCAGTGGATTAAGTAGTAGTCATAGTAGTCCAATTGGGCCCGGTAGAGAGATTCTTCAATGGCCGTCAGAGCTAAATCATAAGCGTGGTAACGGCCTGGTAACTTGCTAGCGACTTGGATTTGGTCACGAGCCAGGCCTGATTCACGAATGGCCTGGCCAACTGTCCCCTCATTTTCATAATTATAAGCGGTGTCGAGGTAGCGGTAGCCAATGTCTAAGGCAGCCTTGATGCTGTCCACACCAGCCCGACCTTTAAGCTTATAGGTCCCTAAACCGACTTGGGGGACTTGGTCACCGTTACGCAAAGTATAGTATGGAATGGTCATTTGGATCCAACGCCTCCTTTGAAATCATCAGTAATCAGTCTTTAGTCCCAGTATAACAGGTCTGCTTAAGATTTGAAAAGTGAAAGGCCTAGTCTTCTGCCGCTAGCTCATCCAAGTCGATGAGGGGGGTCACACGCATAAGCTCCCCTTCCTTGTCTTCATCGACCAGGGCTTTGCCATTGGAATAGCGGTCGGCAATTGGCGCCTCAACAGCTCGAATTTGCTTGAGCTGGCCATTGGCGCAGTAGAGTTCAAAGAGGTCTTGGGTGGTCGTTACCGGATAGGCAGCGAGTAAGCGGTGAGGCTTGGTTTTCAATTCTTTGAGGACCACTAGCCCCCGTTTGGCCCGGCCAAGACTGGCAATTTCTTCCCAGCGCAAACGTTTGGCGTGCCCTCTTTGGGTGAATAAGATAATTTGCGCCTGGTCGTCAGCTTGGTCCTGGTAGACCGCATTGACAACCTGATCTTTATCTTTGAGGTTAATGGACTTCACCCCTTTGGCACGGAGGCCAACCTGGTTGATTTCGTCAATGCTGTAGCGCAGACTGAAGCCAAATTCGGTAAAGATAATGATCTGGGCTTGGCTCTGATCTGTCTGGGCAGAAATTTGGTAGACATTGACGACCTGGTCCATCTCGTCGGAGAGGGTCATGGCGACGGCTGAGCGCTTCTTATAACCTCTAAATTCTTTAAAATCAGCTAAGGGGCTTTGCTTAACCATGCCTGCCTGGGTAATAAGCAAAATGTTATCTTTGCTATCTTTGGCGTAAGGGAGAACTTTAATAATTTTTTCATCATTAGCAAAGTTAACCCTTTGCGATATGTGCTCTCCTAGGTCCTTCCACTTGAGCTCTTGAAGTTCGTGGACAGGTTGGAAGATATAATTGCCTTTGTTAGTGATTAAGATCAATAGGTCAAGTGTAGAATGTTCAGCTAAGTATTGGACATGGTCGCCCTCTCTTAGTCCCAGGTCTTCTAGTTCAGAGGACCGGTAAGAACGCAAACTAGTTTGCTTGACATAACCATAGTTGCTGATGACCACCATGACCTGCTCTTCAGGAATAAGAAGTTCCTTTTTAATCTTAATTTCACTAATTTCGTCTTGGATCTCACTACGACGGGGATTGCTATAGGCTTTTTTGATGGCTTTGAGCTCGTTTTTGATGACCTTGAGTAAGACCTTGGGCTGGCTCAAAATCGTTTGGTAAGAAGCAATGGCTTCATTTAGACTGAGATTTTCTTCTTGAAGGCTAGTGATATCGGTATTGGTCAGTCGGTAAAGTTGGAGGTTGACGATGGCTTCAGCTTGCTTGTCAGTAAAGTCAAACTGCTCCATAATATTTTGTTTGGCGTCCTTCTTGTCCTTACTCTGCCGGATGGTTTGGATCAGTTCATCGAGGATGCTGATGGCCTTGATTAAACCATCGACAATGTGCAAGCGCTGAGAAGCCTTGTCGAGGTCAAATTGGGTCCTCCGGGTGACGATTTCCTTACGGTGGCTGATATAGGCTGACAGGATATCCTTCAAGCCCACTTGCTGGGGCCGGAGCTGGTTAATGGCTACCATATTGAAGTTGTAATTAATCTGTAAGTTCGTATTTTTATAGAAATACTGGAGGATGGCATTGGCATTGGCATCCTTCTTCAACTCGATAACAATTCTTAGGCCGTTGCGGTCACTTTCATCGCGGATTTCACTAATGCCCTCGATGCTCTTATTGAGTCGGAGTTCATCCATCCGTTTGACCAAATCCGATTTGTTGACCTCAAAGGGAATTTCATCGATGACAATCTGTTGGCGGCCCGAACGCAGGGTCTCCATGCGGTGTTTAGACCGGACAACCACCTTGCCCCGGCCCGTTTCATAGGCCTTGCGGATTTCATCCTTGCCCTGGATAATTCCCCCTGTCGGAAAATCGGGACCGGGTAGAAAGTCCATGAGCTTGTCTATGCTAGCCTTGGGATGGTCGATAAAATAATTAGTCGCATCAATGACCTCTCCCAGATTGTGGGTGGGAATTTCCGTCGCATAACCAGCAGAAATCCCCGCTGCTCCATTGACCAGTAAGTTTGGAAAGCCGGCAGGTAATACGGTAGGCTCTTCTTCTGTATCGTCAAAGTTGAGCATGGTTTCAACCGTCTGCTTGTCCAAGTCGGCCAAGAGTTCATCGGCAATCTTAGATAAACGGGCCTCGGTGTAACGCATAGCAGCTGCTGGGTCACCGTCCATCGAGCCGTTATTACCATGCATCTCGATTAAAACTTCCCGGTTTTTCCAGTCTTGGCTCATCCGCACCATGGCGTCATAAACCGAGCTGTCGCCGTGGGGGTGGTAGTTACCGATCACATTCCCGACTGTTTTAGCAGACTTACGGAAATTATGGCTGGAGGTATTGCCATCCACAAACATGGCATAAAGAATCCGCCGTTGGACAGGCTTGAGCCCATCGCGGATATCCGGTAAGGCCCGGTCTTGGATAATGTACTTGGAATAGCGGCCAAAACGGTCCCCCATTACATCTTCTAGAGATAATTCTTGAATATCGACTGTCATGCACTAAAACTCCTCATCATCAAATAGACTCGTTTGGTCAGCTTCGGGACCAGCAGACTGGTCAGCCAGTTTACTGGCCAATTCTTCTTCCATTTCTGGATCGCTCTCCTGGCTAGCAGCCTCTAAAAGCTTGTCCTCTTCATCCATAGTAAAGGCAACATTTTCTTCAATCCATTCCCGTCTAGGGGCTACCTTGTTCCCCATCAGGACGGAAACACGCTTCTCAGCTAGCGATTGGTCATCCAAGGTCACCCGGATCAAGGTGCGGGAGTCAGGGTTCATCGTCGTTTCCCATAATTGGTCAGCATTCATTTCCCCCAGACCCTTGTAGCGTTGGAGGGTATAGCCCTTGCCAACTTCCTTAGTCACTTGGGCAAGCTCTTCATCGGTCCAAGCATAGCGGATTTTTGCCTTTTTCCCCTTACCTTTAGATACTTTATAAAGAGGAGGCATAGCCAAATAAACCTTGCCGGCTTCGACCAAGGGCCGCATATAGCGGTAGAAGAAGGTCAAGAGGAGGACTTGAATATGGGCCCCATCGGTATCCGCATCGGTCATGATGATGACCTTATCGTAATTTGCATCGGCAAGTTCAAATTCTACCCCGACGCCGGCACCGATGGTATAGATAATAGTATTCAATTCTTCATTCTTTAAGATATCCTGCATGCTGGCCTTTTCCGTATTTAAGACCTTGCCTCGAAGCGGTAGGATGGCTTGGAACTTCCGGTCCCGTCCCTGCTTGGCTGAGCCTCCCGCTGAATCCCCTTCGACTAAGAAGAGCTCATTACGTTTAGCGTTTTTACCCTGGGCAGGGGTCAGCTTGCCGGATAAGAGAGTTTCTCGTTTGCGGCTCTTCTTGCCCTTGCGGCTCTCTTCCCGGGCCTTGCGAGCAGCATCCCGGGCTTCTCGAGCTTTCAATGCCTTGCGGACCAAGTGCTGGGCGGATTCCCCGTTTTCGAGAAGGTAGATGCCCAACTTCTCATTAACCATAGCTTCCACACTGGACCGAGCCTGGGGGGTTCCTAGCTTACTCTTGGTCTGCCCTTCAAATTGTAGGTATTCTTCCGGCACATGGATGGATAGGACAGCCGTGAAGCCTTCGCGCACATCGGTCCCTTCCAGGTTTTTTTCCTTGGGTTTGAGCAGGTTGGTCTTCCGCGCATATTCATTGAAGGCCTTGGTAAGTCCGGTCTTAAGCCCTGAAACATGGGTCCCCCCGTCCGAAGTCCGTACATTGTTGACAAAGGATAGGATGGTTTCGGAATAGCCATCGTTGTACTGGAAGGCGAGTTCCATCTCGATTCCGCTCTCGGCTGCCTTGTCTTCGAAATAAACAGCCTGGTGGAGGGCGTCCTTGTCTTCATTAAGGTATTTAACGAAGGCGACAATCCCCTCTTCATAGTGGTAGCTTTCTTCGAAGTCCTCTCTTTCATCTTTAAAATTAATCTTTAAGTTCTTCATTAAGAAGGCTGATTCGCGCAAGTGCTCTTGTAAGGTCTTGCGATCGAATTGGGCCTGGCCAAAGATTTTTTCATCTGGTTTGAAATGAATCTTGGTTCCTGTGGCCTTGGATTTAATGGACTTCAAGTGGGCCTTACCTGGCTTACCGCCGTCCTTGAAAGCTTGCTTATACTCTTTTTGGTCACGGTGGACGGTAACTTCTAGTGATGAAGAAAGTGCGTTCACGACAGAAGAGCCAACCCCGTGCAAGCCACCTGAAGTCGAATAGCCGCCACCTCCGAACTTCCCTCCGGCATGGAGGACGGTTAAAATAACTTCTACCGTGGGCCGGCCTGTCGCATGTTGGCCAATGGGCATGCCCCGGCCATTATCTTGGACGGTGACAGAATTATCTGGATGGATGCAGACGTCAATCTCATCGCAATAGCCAGCAAGAGCCTCATCGACAGAATTGTCTACAATCTCATAGACCAAGTGGTGAAGGCCTCGGCTATCTGTTGATCCCACATACATTCCCGGCCGTTTTCTGACGGCTTCCAAGCCTTCTAGGACTTGGATTGAACTTTCATCATATTGTGCTTGCTTTTTGGTCATCTTAAGCATGTCCCCTTTAATCCATTATAATCATTTATTTCATCGCGTCTCAAAAGACATCTTTTACCATCTTACTCGATTTTTACTCAATTCACAATGCCTGCTTCCTTTGCCTAGTTTTGTGCCCCTTTTGAATTTTTTAATCAAGGGCGGTCGGAATAATGCTATAATATAGACATGTCAAAAAAGCAGGTGAATATATGTTATTAAATCTATTACTTTTAATTATTGCTTATCTTCTTGGCTCAGTTCCTTTTGGGCTACTGATCGGTCGGGTCTTCTATCAGACTGACCTCCGTGACTACGGCTCAGGGAATATCGGGACCACCAATGCCTTTCGTGCTCTTGGTAGGACCGGTGGCTTATTTGTCTTCGTCTGCGATATGCTCAAAGCAGGTCTCATTGTCCTCATTGCCCAGAGCTTTACTGTCTTTACTTGGCATCCCCTGGTTTATGGCATTGCGGTCATTTTGGGCCATAGCTTCTCGATCTTTCTCAAGTTCAAGGGAGGTAAGGCCGTGGCTTCTAGCTTCGGCATGGGACTCTTCTACGCGCCCCTGATTTCCCTTTTGGGGATTGGCGCCTTCTTCTTAGTCCTCTACTTCTCACGCATGGTGAGCTTAGCTTCAATCACTGGTGTGTTGACGGCTTTGGTCTTGTCGCTTCTTTTTACTAGCGATCATTTCCTCCAACTGATCTTAGTCATTGTATGCTTGATCGTTATCCTCAGGCACCGGACCAATATTGAACGCATCCTCAATGGTAGTGAATCCAAGGTGCCTTTTGGTTTCCGGGCCAAAAAATAATGGGACGATAAAGCTTTAGAGACGAAGAAACCCTAAAATTTAAGCGACCGATGGATGATCTATTAAGGATCTCCCATCGGTCGTGAACTAGCTGGTAGAGCTAGCTTTATATAAGAGGAACTGGCGTTTTTCCAGCTCCTCTTTTTCTTTATCATATCGTCTTGCTTAGCGCTCTTCTTGGTCTAAGGTTTCCTGGATCAGGTGGAGGTTCTCTTCGGTGTAGAGGTCGATAAAGGTGCCCTTAGTGCCAAGTGACTGGGAGGAGAGGATATTGGCGGATTCCATCTTGCGGATGCCGTTGACAATGATGGACCGGGTCAAGCCCTCTTTTTCCGCTAAACGTGAGGCGGTGAAGCGGAAGCTAGGCTCGGTCTTATCCTTTAAGATTGTCCGCATAGCAGCCAATTCGGAGAAGCTTAAGGAAGCCACTGCCTTCTTAGCCATCAGTCGGTTCTTTTGTTGGCGGTCTTCTTGCTGGTGGAGGAGGTTTTCAATTTCAATAGCCAGGATCGTTGCGACATATTCTCCTAGGATCATATCACCGGCATCGAAGGCCTGTTTTTTACGAGCTAGGATCAGATAACCTAGTCCCCGACCATGGCCGATAATCGGAATAATTGTCGTCTTACCATTAGGGAAATTGGCCGCATATTCATTGGCAAAAATAGTGCGTTCGTCTTCAACAGGGATATTAGTCAGGGTAACGGTAAGTTCTTGGACCCGCTTCATGTAATTGGGGTCTAATTGCTTCTCTTCCATCATTTGATGGGTCCGGGCACTGTTAATATCATCAAAGATAGACAAATAACCGAGCAGCTGGCCTTCATAATTTAACAGATAGGCGTTGACCGCGAGAATTTCAGAGATTTCTTCAACTAAACGCTGGAAAGGAAAATCGCTGCCCTTGTCTTCTGAAATAATATCTTCCGTTTGAACGACACGTTTAACTTGGCGAATTTTATCTAATACTTCCTGAATATCCATAATTTTAGTCCTCCTGAGATGATCGGTTTGAATTGTGCCCTTGACGCTGGGCCCGCGGGTGAAAAGTCATATAATTCTGACGTAGGCTTTCCTTAGAAAGGTGGGTATAGATTTGGGTGGTGGAGAGGCTGGAGTGGCCCAGTAGCTCCTGGACGGTCCGAATATCTGCTCCATGGTTCAATAAATGGGTGGCAAAGGAGTGGCGGAGTTTGTGGGGGTGGATGGCCAGCTGGGAGGCACTCCGTTTGACTATCTGCTTGAGAATATAGGCAATCCCCTCACGGCTGAGCCCCTGTCCTTTGTAGTTAACAAAAACGAGCTGATGATCTTCGCCAGATTTAGCTAGGAGCTCTTGGCGTCCCTCAGCTAGATAGGTCTGTAAAGCCTCCTTACAAGGCCCACCGAACGGCACATAGCGGTCCTTGCCCCCCTTACCGTGGAGGAGCACGACCATGGCGTCCAATTCAACTTGGTCTAAGCTAAGTTCCGTGCATTCGCTAACCCGGGCGCCCGTTGCATAAAGAAATTCGAGAAGAGCTCGGTCCCTCTGCTGGAGAGCTTCAGGACCTTGGACGGCTTCGAATAGAGCAAGCAGCTCCTCCTCATAAAAAAAGTCCGGCAGGTGCAAGCCTTGCTTGGGCGAATGAACATATTGAAAAGGATTGTTATCGACCCAACCGGATTCTTGGAAAAAATTAAAAGCAGACCGTAAACTACTCAAACGCCTGGCAAGCGATGACTTGGCCAGGTCCTTTTTTTGTAATTGGAATAAATAGCGGCGGATATCTTGATAAGTCAAATCTTTTAAATCGTTTACATTTGCTTCCGATAGAAAATCCGCAAATTCCTCAAGGTCATGCTGGTAGGCTAGGAGCGTTTCTTCACTATAGTGTCTTTCATTTGTAAGGTAGTTTAGGAAGGCTTTTCCTTTTGCTGTCAACTCGATGGCACTCACCCTCTTTTACCTAAACATTATAACACAAACAAAGAGATAAAATCATCCAAAGTCGGAAATTGATTTTATCTCTTCGAATAAATAGTTTTTAATTTATGTTGCCATAGCAAAAAAGTAAGTAAGAGGTGGGACTAGAAACTAAGAAGAGCTTCTAATTATCCCCTTTTTGTTCGCTTTCTTGGTAGTCGCATTGGCTACATTTGACTTGTTTACTCCCCCGCTTTTTCTTTTCAACGAGGTAGTTTTGGCAAACTGGGCACTGGCGACCAATGGGCTTGTCCCAAGAAGCAAAATCACAGTCAGGATAACGGCTGCAGCCGTAGAAAATACGGTTCTTTTTCGATTTCCGCTCAATGACTTGGCCTTCTTGGCACTTAGGACAGTCGACACCAATTTCCTTGACAATGGCCTTGGTATTCCGGCAGTCAGGGAAGTTAGAGCAGGCGTAGAATTTGCCATAGCGGCCCAATTTAATCACCATGGGATGGCCACATTTTTCGCAGTCGAAACCAGCGGCCTCATCTTTGATGACAATTTTTTCAATTTTTTCCTCAGCGTTTTCCAAGTCCTTGGCGAAGGGTTGGTAGAAGCGGTCGATGACTTCCACCCACTCTTCCTTGCCCTCTTCAATCTTATCCAGCTCATTTTCTAGGCTGGCCGTGAAGTTCACATCAACAATGTCTGGGAAATACGTGGCAACGAGTTGGTTGACGATTTCACCGAGCTCGGTCGGCTCAAAGCGTCGGGCTTCGATCTTAACATAGTAACGTTTGATCAGGGTTTCAATGGTTGGTGAATAGGTCGATGGCCGCCCGACGCCGTTTTCTTCCAAAGTTTGGATGAGGCTAGCTTCCGTATAGCGGGCTGGGGGTTGGGTAAAGTGTTGCTTAGGATCTAAGCTGACACTCTTTACAGTATCCCCATTAGCTAAGTCAGGGAGCGGATTATCCTTTTCCTTTTTCTCAGCGTAGACTTTTTGATAACCTTCAAATTTAATTTGTGAACCTGTTGCCCGGAAAGAAACTTCTCCTTGGACGATGTCGCAGCCTACTGTGTCATAGATAGCAGGCGCCATTTGACTGGCCATAAACCGGCACCAGATGAGGCTGTAGAGCTTGTACTGGTCCTTGGTCAGGTAAGATTCGATGGACTGAGGGGTCCGGTCGGGAGCTGAAGGACGAATGGCTTCGTGGGCGTCTTGGGCATTGCTGTTTTTGGCCTTGCTTTGCCCTTGCTTACCCAGGTATTCCTTACCGTAAGTGTTAGTGATAAAGTCACTGGCCCCTTCTTTGGCGACATCAGCGACCCGGGTGGAGTCGGTACGCATGTAGGTAATCAGACCGACGCTTCCCTTGCCAATATTAATTCCTTCATATAATTGTTGGGCGATCATCATAGTCTTCCGGGTCCGGAATTTAAGCCGCTTAGAAGCTTCTTGTTGGAGCGAAGACGTGGTGAAAGGTTTTTGTGGCTTTCTTTGCCGTTGCTTCTTGGTCAGGTTGGCAATGGTGAATTCATCAGATGTGATGTGGGCCATCAACTGGTCAACATCTTGCTTGTTCTTTAGATCAAGCTTCTTGCCTTTGAATTTAGAAGCATTGGCTTTGAACTTTTCTCGCCCCTTCTTAAATTCGCCGTCAATAGACCAGTATTCTTCTGGTTTGAAATTGCGAATTTCCTTTTCAC
This sequence comes from Aerococcus sanguinicola, assembly GCF_001543145.1. Taxonomy (NCBI): domain Bacteria; kingdom Bacillati; phylum Bacillota; class Bacilli; order Lactobacillales; family Aerococcaceae; genus Aerococcus; species Aerococcus sanguinicola. The sequence goes on from NZ_CP014160.1 coordinate 1,907,150, forward strand.
GCTCAATGATTAAGTGTAAAGCGACCGATTGAACCCGTCCAGCAGACAGGCCTTTTTTGACCTTGGACCAGAGAATCGGTGACAGGCTATAGCCCACCAAGCGGTCGAGGATCCGGCGTGCCTGCTGGGCATCTACCAGGTCATTGTCGATCGGCCGGGCGTGCTTGAAGGCCTCCTTAACGGCTTCCTTGGTAATTTCATTATAGGTCACCCGGATCTTATCCTTAGGGTCAAGACCTAGGATATAGGCCAGGTGCCAGGCGATGGCCTCCCCTTCCCGGTCCGGGTCGGAAGCCAGGTAAATTTTTTCTGCTTTTTTCGCGTATTTCTTCAATTCTTTAATAATGGGTCCCTTGCCCCGAATAGTAATATAGTAAGGATCATACTCATTTTCGATATCGATCCCCATCTTACTCTTAGGGAGGTCCCGCAAGTGGCCCTTACTTGCAACCACTTTGTAATTTCTGCCTAAATATTTTTCAATGGTTTTCGCCTTAGTCGGTGATTCCACAATGACAAGGTACTTATAAGCCAAAAGAATAACTCCTTTCGAATTTACCCGACAGGATAATAAGAAGATGCTGGAAAAGGCTGAAGTGTCGGATAAGCTGTCAAATTGATTCTCATATTATGCCATTCAAGATTCTTTGTCAAATATAAAATGATGGCGAGAGAAAAAAATTGCTTAAATTGTCCCTTATTATAATAGTAGAAATGATTCAAAAAAGATGGCTATACTCTTCCAGGATATCTTGACTGGTCAAAATCAGCTTAGCCCCTGCCTGGATCAATTCATTGGTCCCCCGAGAGAGCGGCTGGTTGATGGGGCCAGGTACGGCAAAGACATCTCGGTTAGCCTGCAAGGCATAATTCGCTGTAATCAAGGACCCACTCTTATGCCCCGCTTCGACTACTAGGCAGGCGGCAGAAAGGCCCGCGATAATTTCATTGCGGTAAGGAAAGTGCCAGCGCTTGGCACCCGCATGATAAGGCAAGGCCGAGACCAGCAAGTGGTCGCGTGCAATTTGGCTCTGCAGCTTGGCATGGTTGTCTGGATAAACTTGACCCAATCCAGTCCCAATAACCGCAATGGTGTTCCCTTGCTCTTTCATAGCTATCTGATGAGATAGGCAATCGATTCCATTTGCTAATCCGCTGACAATGACTAATTTCTTAGCGACTTCTGGTAGGAGGCTCTCTAGTGCTTCCTGACCATAAACTGTCATTTTACGGCTGCCGACTACGGCTAGGGCTAGGCGTTTCAATAATGTAAGGTCTCCCTGGCAGAAGAGGACAAGGGCTGGTTTATGGGTTTCTATAAGCCCCTCAGGATAGGCAGCATCGCCAAGGACAAGGGGCACGACCCCCTCTTTTTGGTAGAGTTCTTGGAAATAGGCCGGTGGGTAGTGGGCGGTAAAGTTCTGCCATTTGTCATAGTGTTTGGCTGGGATCTTTACTCTTTCTCGGTCAGGATCCTGCAATAATCGCAGGCGCTCGCTATAGGGAATGAGGCCCGATTCGGTCAGGTAAATCTCTTGTTGGCGACGACTTAGCTTGTTAAACATCTTATCAACTCCTTCATTCATATATAAACGAAAGAGCGGCCAGTTCATCAAGTGATTTATTCATTAAATAAAATCTTTAACTGGGGCAAAGCTTTTGCGGTGGATGGGGCAAGGGCCGTACTTGGCTAGGGCCTCTAAGTGGGCCTTAGTTCCGTAGCCTGCATGTTGGTCGAAACCATATTCTGGATAAAGCTCGGCATAGTCTGCCATGAGACGGTCTCGATACTCCTTGGCATAGATTGATGCCGCAGCAATGGAATAAATACGCGCATCGCCTTTGATGATCGCCTCTTGGGGCTGGCTGATTCCCGGTATGGTTATCGCATCAACCAGGACATAGGAAGCCTTGGGTTGGAGCTGGTTAACAGAAGCCGCCATCGCTTCTTTAGTCGCCTGGAGGATATTAATGCGGTCAATACGTTCAGCGGGACTGAGGCCAATCTCGCAGGCCAGGGCATACTTATCGATATCGGCAACCAAGGCCTGGCGCTTCTTATGGGAGAGCTGCTTGGAGTCATTGAAGTAAACAGCTGGCATATCTGGGGGCAAAATGACCGCACAAGTGACAACTGGCCCAGCCAGGGGCCCCCGCCCTACTTCGTCAACGCCAGCAATATAGGCATAGCCCTGGGCCCTCAGCTGGTCTTCATAGGCCCTCAACTCTTGGATCGCTGCTCCTTCTTCTTGGGCCCGGTCGATGCGGCGCTGGTAAGTCTTGAGGACCTGCTGGACCCCCTTGCGCTCGTCTTGGCTATAGGGAGCCAGGTCTTCCGGCCTCAGGTCCGCTCCCTTGGCTTGGAGCCGGTCTTTAATGGCTTGGATGCTCTCGCGCTTAGTCATTATCAGCTGCCTCCTGAGCCATTTCATAGTCCGCCACTCGGTCCAAGGTCAGCCGGCTAATGGCGCCATCTTGGAAGTCCTTGATGATTTTTTCTGAGGCCCGGTCGTAATCATCTAAGAAGCCCATCTTTTCCGTTAGGGTCATGAGGAGTTCCGGATATGGAGGGTGTACCTGGTCAGCAGAAATGGGATACTTGGCCTCGATGGCACCGGGATAATAGTCCATGAGGAAGGCTAAAGCATAGAGGGCAATGTCATCGTTGTAATAATGGGTCTGCTTAATCGCCGTACAGAGGGCCAGACGCGTCCCTACTTCTGGGTCTTCAAACTTAGGCCAGAGAATTCCCGGAGTATCTAAAAGTTCAAAATCCTTATCGATTCGAATCCATTGTTGGCCCTTGGTGACACCGGGCTTATTCCCGACTTGGGCCTTTTTCTTTTGGGTAAATTGGTTGATAAAGGTAGACTTACCCACATTGGGAATTCCTACAATCATGAGACGGACCGCTTGGTGTTTGACTCCCTTGGCCTGCCACTTTTCTCGCACGGGGGCTGTCCAGTCGTAGAGCTTTTTCTTAAAGCGTTTCATTTCCTTGGGGTTTTTACTGTTTAAGGCGCAAGACTGGCTGCCTTCTTCTTGGTTGAGCAGGTCTAGCCAAGCCTGGGTTTCTTCTTTATCGGCTAGGTCTGATTTATTAAGGACAATGATCCGGGGCTTGTCTTGGATAATCTGATCGATCATCGGGTTCTTACTGCTTTCGGGCACCCGGGCATCCCTGAGTTCGATTACATAGTCGACTTGGCTCAGGTGGTTTTGGACCTCTTTCTTGGCTTTGGCCATATGTCCAGGATACCATTGAATTGTTGCCATCTTATTTTCACTCCTTTATAGCTTGTCATTAAAAAGGGAGGCAGGCTGCCTCCTTAAAATTTATTCTTGAATCTTGCCGAAGTCAGATAGGGGCCAGAATCTAAAGTTGGTGGTCCCTTCGACTTGGTCGCTGTGGACGAAGCCAAAATAGCGGCTGTCCTTTGAAACGGGACGGTTGTCACCGAGGACAAAGAATTCGCCCTCAGGCACCGTTTTTTCATTGGTCAGTTCTTCGAGGGTGAAGTTCTGGGTCACCAGCTGGCCGGGATTGCTGGCCTTTAAGGGCTCCAGATATTCCTCTTTAACAGGCTCGCCGTTGACGTAGAGCTGGTTGTCCTGGTATTTAATCGTATCCCCAGCCTTACCGATTACCCGTTTGATGTATTTCTCATTAGGGGCATCGGGGCCCGGGAAGACGACAATATCCCCGCGATCTGGTTCAGCCAAGCGATAGGCGATGGCCATATCCCCATTGTGGAGAGTAGGCGCCATGGAGTCACCCGAAATATTAATCGGGAAGGCAATGTATTTTTGCACCCCTAAAACTAGGACAACCGCAATGAGAATTGGGAGGATAAAAGAAATTACTTCATTAAAAAATCGTTTCATCAATTTGCCTTCTTTCTAAGCTTGCGCCAAGACGTCAATGGCCTTATCCAACTGGCTATCATTGGCTTTAATCTTCTCTTGCATCTTTTGGGTTAAACGCAGGGCGGTTTCTCCGTCCACTTCTCCTGTGACCTTCAAGCCGGCTTCTTCCTGGACGGTTTGAACCGCTTCAACGGTGCCTTGGTCGTAACGGCTGGTCACCTGGTCTTCGCTGAGATAACCCAAGCTGTGGAGGATCTTTTGAATATTGAGGACGGCCTCAGATTGTTGGCCCGCCTTGTAGTGCTGGCTCGTATCAATTAGGGTCAGTTTAGCATATTCTGGCAGGCTTTGCTCAATATCTGGCTGGATTCCCTTCTCATTGATCCAAGTACCGTCAGGAGTTAGCCATTTCGCCACAGTGACCTTCATCTTCCCATTCTTATCAAGGGGGAAGACAGTCTGCACGGATCCCTTACCATAAGAATTCTGACCCACGACCGGCACTTGACCGCTCTGTTGGAGGGCGCCGGCTAAGATTTCACTCGCACTGGCCGAACCTTCATCAATTAGGACAACGAGAGGGGCTTGGACTTTAAAGTCGCCCAAGTCTTGGCTATTGGCCTGGTAGACTTGCTCTTCCCCCTGGTTGTCTTCCACCTTCAAAATGGTCTGCCCCTCTTCGAGGAAGATATTGGCAACCTTCAAAACGGAAGGCAAGAGGCCCCCTGGATTCCCCCGCACATCTAAGACGAATTTCTTAGCGCCCTGCTTTTGCAGGTCCTTGAGGTTTTGAACGAGTTCGTCGTAGGTCGTTTCTGAGAATTCGGAGATTTGGATATGGCCGACGTCAGGGGCTTGGTCCATAAGACGGGCATGGACGGTTTCGATAGGGATTTCATCCCGCTTCACCTTGACTGTCTGCTCTTGGTCGCCCCGCTTAATCTTCAGCTCGACCTCTGTTCCCTTCTCGCCGCGGATCATCTTGACCGCTTCTTCGGTAGACAAACCCTTGGTCGACTTGCCATCCACTTCGAGGATGATATCATTGGCCTGTAAGCCAGCTTTTTCAGCGGGTGAATCCTTGATGGGGCTGATAATTGTAAGCCAGCCATTCTCGGTAGTGACTTGGGCGCCAATCCCTTCAAAACTCCCCTTGATGGTTTCATCCAGACTCTCTGAAGCAGCACCGGTCAAATAAGCGGTATAGGGGTCTTTTACACTATCTGCCATTCCCGCCATAGCACCATTCACGACTTCCCCCTTCTTAACGTCTCCAATATATTGGTCGTTCAAGATTTGGTAGCCGTACTGGAGCTTACGCAGGTCAGCAGCCGATAGGGCCTGGTCTGAAGCTAGCAGGTCCCAGGGTAAACGGCCTGTGGTATAGGTATTGGTTCCTAGGATACCCAGGACCAGTCCAACCGACAGGCAGAGAGCACCCTGCCCAACTCTTTTTTTGCCCAACTTGCCTGTATTTTTAGGGCTTGCTTTAGCTTGGTCACTTGTTTGCGTGTGTTTATCTTCCTGCATGTGAGCCTACTTTCTAACCTTGTTCATAGTCATAGGCCTGCCATAAGTCATCAAAACATGAGATGTAATCGGCATAGTCACTATGGCCTTCAATATAGCGGCTGATTTCATCGAATTCCTTACTGTCGCGGGGAAAGTCCAGGTCGCGGTAGACCAAGTCAGCAAAAGCTTCCTTCTGGTCGACCTCTAGACTGCCCCGCCCTCTAAACCGTTCCACATAGCGGTAAAATGAAAGTGACATCTTCTTCCTCCTCTACTGGCCTTGTCGGTAAGCTTCTATTTGTTCTACAGCATAAGGCAAAGGCAGGGAAAAGGCAAGTTTGATCTGATTGTTAGGCAGGTCAATCGCTTGCGCTACGATAGCGACCTGTCCCTCTGCTGAAACTTGGTCGAGGCGGACAATGAGACGCTCCTGGTCCCTATCCACACTGAGCGGCACATGGTCGGGAATGAGCCGGCTAAAGAGTGCTAGACTAGTTCCAATGGGCAGGTCCAAGCCTTCTACTTCAATGGCCTCTATAGAAAGACCAATATTCCCGTCATTCTGGGCTTCTGCCTGGGCACGAATCTCATAAGACAGCTCTTGCCCTAAGACCTGAAATTGGCCTAATAAATGGACCTGATCGTCCAAGTGGAGGCGGTAAGGCACCTGGTCGCCAGCTAGGAGAGCCTGCATGAGAACGTTAAAGCTCTCTCGGCTGAGCTGGGTTTCAGCTTGTATGGTCTCTTCCGTTTGGGCTAGCTCTCCCTGGTCAACCGGTTCATAAGAAGGCCGGATACTGGAGAGGACAAGGAAGAGGCCAAGTGCTAGGGCCAGGACTAAGCCGAGGAGAATAAAGAAGGCCCGTCGCCAGCCATTGCTTTGTCTTGCCATCACTTAGCCTCCCGTCGGTAAAAAATAAAACGATGGGGGTAAGGATTCTTATCGTCAACTGCGCCCTTGATTTCCGCATAGCTGTGGAAATCACTGAGGTCAGGATCCATGACCGTATCCCCTGCCATGGCATGGTCGATGTAAGTTACCCGCAATTCATCTAAATAAGGCCAGAAGCTTTGGTAAATCTGCTTACCGCCGATAATATAGACATCTTCCTTCTTGGCCAGTTCTAGGATGGGATCGATAGCATGGATGAGTTCAACAGAGGACCTATCGCCATTGATTGCAATCGATTCTGAACGAGTCAGGATATAGGTCTGGCGGTCAGGCAGAGGCTTAGAGCCCATGCCCTCAAAGGTTTTGCGGCCGAGGACAATCTTATGGTACATGGTTTGGGAACGAAAGAATTGAAAATCATTGGGCAGGTGCCAGGGCATCTTCTGATCTTTACCGATGACACCATTGCGGGCCTGGGCCCAAACGGCAATTAACATCTTAACTCTCCTTCAGCGTTAAATCATGACATTAAACAGCAACAGGGGCCTTAATGGCTGGGTAAGGGTCGTAGCCTTGGACGAAGATATCTTCAGTCGCAAGCTCATCCATCGGGGCTTCTCCTTTAATGACGAGTTCAGGCAAGGGACGGGGCTCGCGCGACAATTGTTCCTTGACTTGGTCTAAGTGGTTCTTATAAATATGCACATCACCAAAACTATGGACGAAATCGCCCACACCGAGTCCCACTTCCCGAGCTAAAAGATGGGTCAATAAGGCATAAGAGGCGATATTAAAAGGAACGCCCAGGAAGACATCGGCACTCCGCTGGTAGAGCTGGCAGCTCAATTTCCCATCTTGGACATAGAACTGGCTCAAAGTATGGCAGGGAGGCAGGGCCATATCTGGCACATCTTCAGGATTCCAAGCGCTGAGAATCATCCGTCTTGAATCTGGTGTATGGCGCAATTGGTCGAGGAGGATGGCGATTTGGTCAATCTCTCCCCCATCCCGGGTCTCCCAGTGCCGCCACTGTTTACCGTAGACCGCACCGAGGTTGCCATATTGAGCCGCAAAATCATCGTCTTCAAGCATGAGCTGGCGGAACTTAGACATTTCTTCTTTATAAACTGCCGCGAAGTCTGAGTCGCTTTCAGCCCGCAGACCAAAATCAGTCATATCCGGTCCTTGGTAGGCCGCGCTTTCCACCCAATTCTTAAAGGCCCACTCATCCCAGATATGGTTATTATGCTCGAGTAAGAAGCGAATATTGGTATCCCCTCTTAAAAACCAGAGGAGTTCGCTCTTAATTAAACCAAAAGCGACTTTTTTGGTTGTCAGAAGTGGAAAGCCCTCATTCAAGTCAAAGCGCATCTGGTAGCCGAAAGTCGACAGGGTCCCTACCCCTGTTCGGTCATCCTTAAAGCTTCCCTTGTCTAAAATATGTTGCAATAAGTCTAAATATTGTTTGGCCATTGTGTCACTCCCTAATAAGTTTTTTCACTGAGATAATCCCAATACGTCATTTGGTCTAAAAGTTCAGCTTCGGTGGTCTCTTTTTCTTTTTGTAAGTCGGCTAATTTCCCATAGTCTGCTCCATTGGCTAACATCTCTTCATCAATGCTTTGGAGCTTGTCTTCTAGTTGACTAATCACCGTTTCGATCTGTTCCCAGTCCTTCTTCTCTTGGTAGGTCATCCGGTTTTTGCGATCTGGGTCCTTTTGTTTTTGAGCTTCTGCTGGCTCCTTGGGTGTTTTTTTGGCCTGGGCCTCCGCCTTGGCCTTGTCCGCTGCCTTAAGCTCTTCTTGGTAGTCGCTATAGGAACCGAAGAAGATATCGACCTCATGATGGTCATCGATGGCCAAGAGCTTGTCGACTACCTTGTCGAGGAAGTAACGGTCGTGGCTGACGGTCAGGACAGCGCCTGGGAAATCTTCTAAATAATCTTCCAGGATGGTCAGGGTCTGGATATCCAGGTCATTGGTCGGCTCATCTAAGAATAAGACATTGGGCCGGGCCATGAGGATACGCAAGAGGTAGAGCCGCTTCTTCTCGCCCCCTGACAGGGATGAAATCTTCACCCCATGCATGGACCGGTCAAAGAGGAAGGTTTCCAGCATCTGGGAGGCACTGAGGGTTTTCCCATCCCGGTAAACATAGTCTTCCGCCTCTTCTTGGATATAAGAAATGACCCGCTTGTCTTCGGGCAAATCGACAGGCACTTGTTGGAAGTAGCCTATTTTTACCGTCTCCCCTATCACAACTTGGCCAGATAAGGGAGGCAAGAGACCAGCAATGGTATTCATCAGACTGGTCTTTCCTGCCCCATTCTCCCCGATAATCCCGATTCGGTCCCGGTTCTGGACGAGAAGGTCTAAGTTTTTGACCAGGGGAGCTTCTGACTCATAGCCAACCGTTAAATCCTGACATTCGATAACCTTCTTACCTAGGCGCTCTTGGTCAAAGTCGATACTGAGCTTCTGGTCCGGTCCCCTTTGGCCTTTCACTTGGCCTTCCAAGTCCTCGAAGCGGTTAATCCGAGCTTGCTGCTTAGTCGTCCGAGCCTTGGCGCCTGTCCGCATCCAGGCTAATTCCTTCTTATAGAGTTGCTTTTGTTTGCGGGCCGTCTCACGTTCTTGCTCGTCCTCGATGGCCTTCTTCTCCAGATAAGCCTGGTAATTGCCCTCGTATTCGCGCAAGTTCCCATGGTCCAAGGCAAAAATACGACCTACTACCCGGTCCAGGAAGTAACGGTCGTGGGTAATCAAGAGGACCGACCCCTTATAATTAGCTAAATACTTCTCCAACCAGGCAACCATCTCAAAGTCCAGGTGGTTGGTCGGTTCATCGAGGAGGAAGAGGTCGGGTTCTTCAATCAAGGCCTTGGCTAGGCCAATCCGCTTACGCTGTCCCCCGCTCAGCTGGCGGATAGTTAGTGAGCTATCTGTAAAGCCTAGCTGGTTGAGGACGGTATGGATGGTTGTATCCAATTGCCAGCCATCTTCTGCATTCATAGCCTCTTCCGCCTGGCTAAAGGCAGCTTGGAGGTCTTTATCCTGGGGCGACTGCGCGAGGCGGTGGGCCGCTTCCTGGTAGCGAGCTACAATTTGGACCAAGTGGCTCTCTGAATCATAGACGGCTTCAAAGATTGTGAGGTCTTCATCAAAGTTTTCCTCTTGGCTAACCATAGTGACCTTGAAATCTTTGGGGTGCTCCATTTCCCCGCTATCCAGGCTGTCCACGCCTGCTAAAATACGCATTAAAGTACTTTTTCCTGAGCCGTTGGTTCCAATCAAGCCCACATGGTCCCCTCCCCGAATAAGGAAGGAGACATCTGTTAACAGGGGTTTCTCCCCATAAGTTTTATACCAATTTAAGGCCTTGAAATCTTTCATCTATTTCATCGACTCCTTTAAAGTTACTTACATCCTTATAGTTTATCATAAGTTCGGGGTTAGGAAGCAAAGTTTTTATAAAGACACGACCAAGCAGGCCCTTTAATTTTTTCGCCTTTGTTTTCAACCTAGTTGGGTTCGCAAGATCAGCTTTCGTGTCACTTCACAAAGTCCCCGCCGTACTCGGGTTTAGGCTAGCAGAAATAGCTCCTCTTCACTAAAATTCGCCGAGGACCTTCAGTCTTCTCTGGCTTTTAGCTCCAGAGGTCTATTTCTCCCGCTAGCCTTCGCACCCTTTAGTCTTGCAGACTGCTCTGGTGACTTGTTCTAGTAAACGAAAGCTAACTATTTGAACGTTTAAGAGGCAAATTCAAAAGCGCAACGCATGTTCACCGTGCAATCCTTCTCCTATAGCACCTCTCTTAAAGTTAATAGCGCACTAATTAAGCAAGAAGATTTTACTTTCAAGTCAAACCCAAAAGCTGCGTTTTATTTAATAATATATTCATTTACTGTTGTGAGCAGGAGTGAAGCGTTGAAGTTGGTCCTTAGTCATGAAAAGCAAGTAAAGCGAATTACGGAGCGTAGGCTTTAGCCGTACGGTCCGTTTGAGATTTGCTAGGCGAGAAACCGAGGTTCGAGCCGGTGCTATGCTTTAGCCGTTGGAGCTTTAGCGACTTACGGATAAAGTACAAGACGGCTTCAGCCGTGTTGATCCTCTAACCCTTCAAGGACCAAATTCAAAAGCGGAACGCATGCTCATCAGCACAGATCATAGTCGGATTCGCAAGGCAGAAACTTCTCCACTTCACACGATCGAAACGTGCAAGCATCCAAAGCTAACCGCGCTCCGTCACACCCTATCTAGTCGGGTTCGACTTGGCAGACTTGGAGTGATTTCACAATTAAGGAACGAGCGAATGTTTCGCTCTTATCCTTAATTGTTCCAATCATCCAAGCCTAAGCGCCAAGTCTCTCACCCTTTTTAAATAAAAGAGATCGTGGTTTGATCTTAACCACGATCTCTTAAAGTGTCAATTATTTGTCTTCCTCTTGGGCCTTTTTGCGGGCAGCCTTTTTTGCCTTGCGGTAGGCCATACGTTGCTCGCGGCGGGCAGAGGTTGACCACTTGGAATAATCTTCGTCTTCCATGGCTTGGACTTCACCTAATAGGTAGCCGTTGCCGACTTGGGAGAAGAAGTCATGGTTAGACGTTCCTGTTGAAATCCCGTTCATTACAATCGGATTAACGTCTTCCGCAGTATCAGGGAAGAGCGGGTCAAAGCCTAGGTTCTGCAGGGCTTTATTGGCATTGTAGCGAACGAAGATATTAACATCCTCTGTCCAACCAATTTGGTCGTAGACGGCTGAGGTATACTTCATTTCGTTTTCATATAGGTCGTAGAGGAGCTCGAAGGTCCAATTCTTCAGCTCTTCTTGTTCTTCTTCGGATAGTTCATTGTAGCCTAATTGGAACTTGTAGCCAATATAAGTGCCGTGGACGGACTCATCACGCAAGATCAGCTTGATAATTTCCGCCACATTAGGCAGTTTGCTGTTGCCCAAGTACCAGAGGGGGGCATAGAAGCCGGAATAGAAGAGGAAGGATTCCAGTAAGACGCTGGCTGCCTTCTTCTGCAGGCCCGTCCCTGTCCGGTAAACTTGGTTGATCTTTTTCGCCTTGTATTGGATCAGTTCATTCTCATTGGTCCAGTCAAAAATCTTATCGATTTCAGACGTGGTATTAAGCGTAATAAAGATCGTGGAATAAGACTTAGCGTGAACAGACTCCATGAAGTGGATATTCGAGAAGACGGCACGCTCTTGCTGGGTCCGGGCGTCTGGTAAGAGGACTAAGGCCCCCTCTTCTGATTGGAGGGTATCCAGGAGGGTTAAGCCGCCAAAGACCTTGTCGACGACATCTTGTTCAGCAGCAGACAGCCGACGCCAGTCATCCAGGTCGTTGGAGACGGGGATCCGGGTGTCCAGCCAGAATTGTTCCGTGAGCTTCTCCCAGGTCAGCTTGTCAACCATGTCTTCAATGCTGTCCCAGTTAATAGCCTTGTAGTATTTACCCAGGTCCGGATCAGCTTGGTCCGTCCCATCCCACAAGTTTTGTTGCCAATTATCTTTTGAATTTATATAGAGATTGTTATCAATTTGTCCCATTTTGACCTCCTTAACTGTTCTTAAATAGAGCAGGATTCACAGTAATTGCTGCCGATTTCATCGCCATCGTCGGTAAAGGTCCGGATATAGTAGATGGACTTGATGCCCTGGTTCCAAGCATAATTGCGCAAGATATTTAAGTCCCGCGTGGTCAGCTTGTGGTCATCTGGATCTTTCCAAGGATAGAGGCCGGAAGGAATGTCTGAGCGCATAAAGAGGGTCATGGACATGCCTTGGTCCACATGCTGTTGGGCAGCGGCATAAACGTCGATTACCTTCCGCATATCCAGGTCATAGGCGGACTCATAATATTGGATATTATCATTGGAGAGCTGGGGCGCTGGGTAATAGGTCTTCCCGGTCTTCTTCTCTTGCCGCTCTTCAATTAATCGGATAATCGGCTGCAAGCTAGCGCTGGTTTCATTGACATAGGAAATGGATCCCGTTGGCGCAACCGCTAGACGATAAGCGTGGTAGAGCCCATCCCGCATCACGTCATCGCGCAAGGCTTGCCAGTCTTCCTTGCTTGGGAGCGGCACCTTAGCCATAATTTGAGCCACTTTATCGGATTCATAACGGAAGTCTTCTTCGATATATGGCTCGAAGTAAGACCCATCCGCATAAGCAGAGTTTTCGAAGTTGGCGAAGCGTTGGCCGCGCTCAACTGCAATCTTATGGCTGGCCTTAAGGGACCAGTAATTGAGGGCGTAGAAATAAGCCTCCGTTAATTCGAGCGATTCATCTGACCCGTAGTATATGTGGTTGATGGCAAAAAGAGTATGGAGGCCCATCGCCCCTAGACCAATCGTGTGGTACATCTGGTTGCCGTTTTGGATGGATGGGACGGCCTCAATATCCGTGCTGTCGGTCACAAAGGTCAGCCCTCGAACGGCTGTTTCTACAGATCGAGCAAAGTCATCCGACTCGACCATGTTCACCATATTGGTTGACCCTAAGTTACAGGAAATATCGGTGCCTAAGTGGTCATAGAGCTGCTCATCATTAATCTTCGAAGGTTCTTGGATCTGTAAAATTTCTGAGCAGAGGTTGGACATCACGATCGTTCCATCAATAGGATTGGCTTCATTGGCCGTATCGATATTAACAATGTAAGGGTAGCCAGATTCTTGTTGGAGTTTGGAAATTTCATTCTCTAATTCCCGGGCCCGGATCCGGTACTTGCGGACCTCTGGGTGGTGAACAAGTCTGTCATATTCCTCAGTAATATTGACATAAGAGAAAGGCTTGCCATAAATCCGTTCCACATCGTAGGGACTGAAGAGGTACATGTCATCATCAGCTGCTACGAGTTCATAAAATTTGTCTGGAACCGTAATGCCTAGGGATAAAGTCTTCACCCGAATTTTTTCATCCGCATTCTCCTTCTTGGTGGAGAGGAAGCGGACAATATCAGGATGGAAGACATTCAGGTAAACTACCCCGGCTCCGTTTCTTTGCCCTAATTGGTTAGCATAGCTGAAGCAGTCTTCGAATAATTTCATAACGGGAACGACCCCTGAAGCGGCATTTTCGATCTTCTTGATGGGAGCCCCTTCTTCACGGAGGTTGCTGAGGTTGATCCCTACCCCACCCCCGCGCTTGGAGAGTTGCAAGGCGGAATTGATGCCCCGACCGATCGAATTCATGTCATCGGTTAATTGGATCAGGAAGCAAGAGACCATTTCTCCCCGGCGCTTACGTCCGGCATTGAGGAAGGTTGGGGTCGCAGGCTGGAAGCGCTGGGAGAGGATTTCATCACAGAGCTTACGCGCCAGGTCTTCATCCCCGTCGGCTAGGTAGAGGGCATTATAAACGACCCGGTCCTCATAGCGTTCCAAATAGCGTTCCCCATCATCGGTCTTCATGGCATATTGAGTGTAGAACTTGTAAGCCCCCATGAAGGATTGGAAGCGGAACTTGCGGTCATAAGCGTCCTGCATCAATTGGTAGATAAAGTCCCGGTCATACTTGTTGATGAAGCTTTCATCCAGGTAGTCATGGTCAATCAAGTAACGGATCTTCTCTTCGAAGGTATAGAAGAAAACCGTATTAGGGTTGACATGCTCCAAGAAAAAAGCCCGGACAGCTTCTTTGTCTTTTTCGAGCGGGATCTTGTTATCGATTGGGATATTTAATTCGTTGTTTAACTTATAATAGGTAATTTCATTTGGTTCGTTGGATACTTGTGGATTCTTCAATTTCTTTCGCCAACTCCTTTACTTTTTCTACATCGTGGGAATTGCCCATAAATTCAAAGGTGTGTAAGAGGGGCAGGTCATAGTCCATAGCCAGATCTTTTGCGGTAAAGCAGAAGAGGTCATTAAAATTCAGATTACCTCCCCCAATGACGCCCTGGCAATAGGACAGGTTGTCCCCTGTTTCGATGAAATCATTCATGATATCAGTCACTTCGATTTCGTAAGTGGGAACAATCATGAGATAGGGTTGGTCCACTGTGGTAAAAGCATTGTGGTCCGTGATTTCTAGAGATGGCAAGCCGAGCTTTTCGACAAAGCGGCGTGTATTGCCTACCAGAGACATGTAGACGATTAACATCAAATCCCTCCTTTTTTCAATAGCCCTATCATACGTCACGACCTAACCGTAATTCAAGTAATTGATCCAACATATTGAATTCTAATTTTATTCTCACACAAGATATAGTATGGCAAGGGGCTTTGGCCCCAAAATAAAAAATAAGGGCCAAAAGAAAAAACACAGATCTTGTATCTCTTGCCCCTTATCCTTTATTCTTCACACATATGTTCAATGGCCTGACTGATGATTTCATAGACGTGGTCGTCGGCCTGGCTGTAATAAACTGACCGCTTGTCCCGTCTGGATTTTAACAGCTTGCTTTCTCTGAGGACCTGTAATTGGTGGGAAATGGCTGATTGCTCCATATCGAGCGCTTGCGCAATTTCCGTCACGTTCAATTCCCGTCCCTTAAGTAGGTAAAGGATAGAGAAGCGTGTTTGGTCCCCAATCACCTTAAAAAACTTGGTCACCTGCTGCTTCACTTCAGGACTTAATTCAGATTTTTCCATAGCACCGCCTCCTTAAATCGTAATCATTCTTATTTTATACGATAAAAGTGATTGATACAATACCTTTTCCCTTCTTCTTACATATTGGCGAAAGTTTGGGCCAAGTCATCGGTCAGACGCAGGCTCTGGTCAGCCAGTTCGGACGGGATATGGTAGGGTTTCTGGTTCATCATCACATAGAGGGCTTGTGGATTATCCAGGGTTTCTTCTTGGAAGGGTTCGCGGATCAATTCGGGAGTGGTATGACCGATACCGATCTCCAAGTATAGCACCTTTTTCCCTTCATTGGCAGCTAAGAAGTCCGTATAAGCCGCTTCTTGTTCATGCCAATGGGCGTCCTCGACCATGCCTCGGACTGTGTCACGCTTGTTAATTTCCAGGGGTGCCCCACAATTGGGGCAGTAAGGGATCAGTTCGCTAGGCACTTTCATATCCTCTTGGCGATCAACCATCTCGCGGATCATATCATCGTCGCGGTAGGTCACGTCCTGGCACTGCTTGGAGCATTGGAAGAGGACGTACTTGCCCTGGTAGTAGAAAACCTTGTCCATGTCAAAGCCCGCTGCTTCAAAGGCATTATCCGCATTGGAGGTAATGATATGGTAGTTTTTATCTGCTAGGAGATCTCTTAATTTAAGATAGGAAGCCCCAGCATCTTGGTCCAAGCCGTTAAGTTTAACAAAGCGGCTCTGGAAGGCCCAGTACTCTTCTAAGGACTCAAAATCATTTAAAAAAGCTTGGAGCATGTCAAAGAGCCCGTACTTGGCGATGAAGTCGGGGAAGTTCTCTTTGAAGCGGGGGCCTACATAAGTAAAACCGTCCGCTGCTGACATCCCTGCACCAATTCCGATCACCAGAGCCTCGGCTTCCTTAAAGAGCTCAGCCAGTAATTCTGATTCGGACTTTTCTTCTGCGCTTTGGAGCGCTTTCCAAATTTTATTCATAATTTTCCTCCCCTAATAGTTGACGGTAAATCTGGGCATCCTCATCGCTAAAAACATTGAAGATGACCTTGAGTCGAGATGGGTGCTCATCTAGGTAAGTAGTCACCGTATGGATGGCAATCTGGGCAGCTGCTTCTCTTGGGAAGGCAAACTGTCCCGTGGCAATGCAAGGGAAGGCGATACAGTCTAGGCCTTCCCGCTCAGCGACTTCTAAGCAAGACCGGTAGCACTGGGCCAGGAGTTGGCGGCGGATAGGCGTCACCCGACCATCCTGGATCACAGGGCCTACCGTATGGATTATGTAGCGACTGGGTAAGTGGTGGGCGGACGTTAGCTTGGCCTTGCCGGCAGCTTCTAAGCGCCCCTGTTTAGCCATCAGGTCTTGGCATTCTAAACGCAAGGCAGTTCCAGCATAGCTATGGATGACATTATCGATGCAGGCGTGACCAGGAATGAAGCAACCCAAGAGCTGGGAATTGGCGGCATTGACAATTCCATCCACTGCTAACTGGCAAATGTCCCCCTGCCAGAGAGCTAAGGGGCCCCAAGTCTCTTCCATGTCCGTCCAATCATAGTGCGGCTTGGCCTGGTTAATGGTATCGAGCACCTGGCCTTCTGCTTCGAGGTAGTCTGAGCTAATGGGTTGGGCTGGCCGGGTATTGACTAAGCTACGGTATTGGTCAAAGGCCGATAAAGCAGGATCTAAATCAAAATCCGGACGTTCGGCCTGGAGATACTTAATCAAAGCTGGCAAACTAGCTTCCATAAAAGTCCCCTCCTCTTCTTCAATCAGTAAAGGGGCAAGGCAAAGGCCCCGCCACCTCATAAATCGCTAATCTGCAAAAACTAATCCAAAAGTCAACCCTGGCATCCACTTCCGAAATAGCTAGAAGATTGTCTAAAAGCAATCCGCCAGCATTTCTTCTCGTAGTCCAGGGTTTAATGACATTTATCATAAGCTAATTAGGCGTTTTCTAATCCCGCAAAGGCTTCTTCATCAACATCTGTTAATTTAACCAACCAATTTTCTTCTGACTTGGCTGAGTTTAAGAGTTCCGCTTGGTCTTCAGCCGCCGTGTTCTTTTCTACAACCTTACCAGCTAATGGGCTTTGGATTTCCATCACGGTTTTTGAAGCTTCGATATTGGCGATAGGGTCATCTTTTTCTAAGTGGTCTTCGCTCGTGAATTCAACGAAGCCAACAGTGCCAACATCATCTTGTAGTTCAGGGGTCATAGAAACGACATAGTTAGCGCCGTCTTTTTCGATAAATAAGAAATTTGCACGTTTTTTCATTCTAATACCTCCAAGTTAAAACTTACTCTATCATCATAACATATTTTCTCAAATAATGGGACCCCTTGCCTCTTTACTTGATCAAGGCGTCAGCCAGGAGTTCTAAGCTCTTAGTCCGGTTATCAAAGCCGGGCACTAAGGGAATCAAAAGGGCCTCATCGGCGTTTAAGCGGCGGTTCCAATCGGCAATTTCAGCGCTTACCTGGTCGATTCCTCCCGTAATCATGCGCTTGCGGTTCTCCTCCATGGCCTGGATTTGGTCTGCTGTTGCTTCAAAGGACTGGCTGCTCGCGATGGAGGGGAAACGGTCATAGTAGCGGAAATTATCTTGACCCAAGAGCCACCAGTCCAAAGCCTGAGCCAGGTCTTTGGACTGGTCAGGGTCTTCTGCCACGGCGACAAAGGCGGCATACATCACCCGGGGCTCGGCTGTTGCCTTGGAGGGCTTGAAGTTCTCCCGGTAAGCCGCCACTGCCTCTTCCGCAATTTCTAAGACATTATCCCGGGCGAAGGGGAAGATCCCAAAGCAATAGGCAAGGCCCAAGCGTCCCGCTAGTTTGGCATTGGCTACACTTGAGGAGAGGATCCACATCTCTAAATCTTCTCCGATGGTCGGATTGGCCTTGAGATCATTGAAGCGGTGGTCGGGCTGGTCCTCATCGGTCATATACTTATAGAGGTCCTTGATGGCCTGTTCGTAAGACAGCTCCCCTTCTTGATATTCATTCATCACCTTGGCAATTTGGGGCACGCTTTTATTGTTACCGAAACCTAAATCAATCCGCCCTGGATGGTAGGCCGCTAAGACCTTGAAATTTTCCGCAACTTTGTAGGGACTGTAATGGGGAAGCATCACGCCACCTGACCCAATATGGATGCTTTTGGTCCGATCCGCCAGGCGCATCATAATCACTTCCGGGCTTGAAGAAGCGAAGGCTGGGATATTATGGTGTTCAGCCACCCAGAAGCGCTGATAGCCCAAGTCTTCAGCCAGCTGGGCCAATTCTTCCGTATGGGCTAAGGCCTCAACCGCACTCTCCCCTTCATCCATTACTGCATAGTCTAAGATACTATATTCCGTCATCTCGGAACTCCTTTCTTTAACCAACATGTCTTTCTTCTAATTTATGACGAAAGCGAATACATGTCAATTTTTGCCAAGGGTCTTTTCTAAAAAAATTCTTTTTTGGGATCAGAAAGCTTGGTATTTATACATTTATTGTTCTTTTAAAAATACAAAAATTGAATAGTAACCGTTTTCTTTCAATCTATGATAAAATAAAAGCAGTTGCTTAAAGGAGGTGTGCTATGTTAACTGACCAATGTGCCCGTCAGGTGCTTAGAGAGATTATTGCCCTCTACCCTGACGTGGAAACCGCCCTTGATTATCAAAATCCTTTTGAATTATTGGTGGCCGTGATCCTGAGCGCCCAGACAACAGATGTTCAGGTCAATAAGGTCACCCCTGCCCTCTTTGCGGCCTATCCTGACCCAGAAAGCCTAAGCCAGGCTAAGGAAGAAGATGTGGCGGACTATATCAACCGGATTGGTCTCTACCGCAACAAGTCCAAGTACCTGGTCGCCTGCGCCAAGATGCTAGTGGAAGATTTTGATGGGAAGGTGCCGCAGAACCGTAAAGACCTGGAGAAACTGCCCGGAGTCGGACGGAAGACTGCCAATGTGGTCTTAAGTATTGCCTTTGATATCCCCGCCTTTGCGGTGGATACCCATGTGACCCGGGTCTGCAAGCACCATGGGATCGTCGCCCAAGATGCCAGTGTTAGAGAGATTGAGGACCGGGTGACCAGCCTCTTGGACCCAAGTGAGTGGACCCAGGCCCACCAAGCTTTGATCTACTTTGGCCGCAATATCTGCCATCCCAAAAACCCTGAATGCCGGGACTATCCCCAACTCTACCAATGCCTAGATGAAAAATAGCGATGAATGCGTTTAGTCCTGCTCCATTCAGAGACTGAGGTATAAGCAGAAAAAAACAGACAGCCTTTAGTCTGTCTGCTTAAGATTTTTTTGGTGCTGCTGGCCCACTTCCTTAAAGAAGCCCTCTTCGAGCTGGACTTCCTGGTAGGCGATCCCCGCTTGGTCCAGGAGGTGGAGGGCATAGGGATGGTTGTGGTAGTTATACAAGTAATAGATCTTCGATATACCCGCCTGGATGATGGCCTTGCTGCACTGGAGGCAGGGAAAGTGGGAGACGTAGATTTCCGCCCCAGCTGTCGGGGCCCCGAATTTGGCACACTGGAGTAAGGCATTCATCTCAGCGTGGATGGTTCGCACACAGTGGCCGTCTTCCATATAACAGCCTTCATCGAGGCAGTGGACCTCACCGGAAACGGAGCCGTTATAGCCTCCCGAAATAATCCGCTTGTCTCGAACGATAACGGCGCCCACCATTAAACGTTGGCAGGTTGAGCGCATAGACAGCATTAGGCTCTGCGCCAGGAAGTATTGGTCCCAAGGGATGCGGTTACTCATGATTTTTTCTCCTTTTCTATTGTGAACGTGTGACAAAAGTCGATGAGGCCTGAATCAGCAGAAGTATTTTTCTAGACCCCTTCATACCAGTCACAGGCGACGATTTCAATAGGATAGGTCATTTCGACTTCTTCTTTTAACTGGAGGAGGCGGTTGCGGCTCTTACTGTAAGTATTAGATACTAAAGCAAAGCCCAGACTCATGAAGAGATGGTCGTCTAAGTGAGCAATTTCAGCAGCTGATACCCCATAGCGTCGCTGGCAGCGTTGAATGATACTCTTGACCAAACGTCGCTTGTCTTTGAGTGACTGGATGCCGGATAAGCGACAGGTCAATTCAAAAGCTAGTACGTACATTGTGATCCTTTCTAGAATTAACAGGAGGTTATTTTATGTTAAGCAAAAAAGAACTGCGTAAAGCCGTCAAAGCCAAACGTCAAGAACTGAGCCCCGAATACTATGCATCGGCCAGTCAAAAAATTACGGACCGCCTTCTTAAAAGCGAGGCCTACCAAGAGGCCCAATGCATCTTCACCTTTCTGACCATGCCCCGGGAATTCGATACCGAAGCGCTCATCCGGCAGGCCTGGCAGGATGGGAAAACCATTGTCGTTCCCCGGGTGGAAAGTATGGGGCAGATGAGCCTGCGCCGTTATGACCAAGGTGATGAATTGATCCTCAGTTCTTTAAATATTGAAGAGCCTAGTCCCGAAGCAGAGATTGTTCCTCTTGAAAGCATTGACTGGGTGACCCTGCCTTGCATGACCTGCAATCCTAAAGGCGAACGCCTGGGCTATGGGGGCGGCTTCTATGATCGCTTCTTGGCCCAATACCAAGGCAGGATCAGTCTCCCCTATTTCGAGGAATTAATGGTGGACGACATCCCCATGGACCCCCACGACCACCTAGTGCCCCATATCGTTACGGAAAAGGCTGAATACTTCCCTGGCCGCTAGTCTCCGTAAGCGTCGAAGTCCACTTCCACATAGGTCTGACCTGTCCTTAGAGCCTCTAAAGCGAGCTTGCGGTCTTTGACCAAGGGGCTAGGCAGGTCGTCTAGGGGGAACCAGTCTAAAGCGTCATGCTTTTCCGGCTCCAAAATGTGCGGCTGGCCTTGAAAGCGCTGGCTGGTAAAGAAAATATTATAATAAGTTGTATCCCGGTTAATGCGATTGTGGCTGAGGAGGACAAAGTCGAGATCATCGACATCTAGTTCGATGCCGATTTCTTCTTTGGCTTCCCGCACAATGGCTTGGCGGACACTTTCAGCTGCTTCAACATGACCACTGATGAGGTCCCATTGTTGGGGCAGCATTTTTGTATTGGCCCGGTGCTGGAGGAGAACTTCCCTTTGTCCTTGGCACTCGCGCGTTAGGATAAGGATGCCCGCACTGGGCGTTAGATGATGGTTTGACATAGTTTCCCTCTTTCTATTCATCGCGGCTAAGCGCATGGAATTCCGCCTGAACTAAGCTGGCCAAGTCCTTGGGCGCAAGGCCCAACTGGAAGCCGCGCTTGCCGGCACTGACATAAATCATATCATAAGCTAGACTGGATTGGTCAATATAGGTTGGAAAGAGCTGTTTCATGCCAACGGGCGAACAGCCCCCGCGGACATAACCGGTCACTTTGAGCAGATCCTGTAAAGGTAAAAGTTCCAATTTCTTGACACCAGCAATCCGGGCACAGTGCTTGAGATCCAACTCTTCTAGAATCGGAAGGACAAAGACATAGTGGTCCCGGGGATTGGCCTGGCAGACAATCGTCTTATACATCTGCTTAGCTGGCAGGTCAGAATGCTTGGCAGCGTCCCGTCCCGACAGGTGGTTTTCATCGTAGTCGTATTCATGCTGTTCATAAGTTATCCCCGCTTGTTCGACCATGCGGATAGCATTGGTTTTCTTGTGTTTCTTTCCCATTTAGACTCCCTTCTTCCGGCTTAAACCCCGCATAAAGGCTGATAAACCCGCCGCAATGGCGCTGGGCCGGACGACATAATGGTCTTGGTAAATTTGGTCAGCCAGGGCGCTGTGGCAGTAAAGGGCACTCAAGATAGCCCCTGGCAAGTCGTCCTGACTTTGGCCGATAAAGGCAGCCATCATGCCAGCCAGGGTGTCCCCCGACCCGCCGACCGCCATGCCAGGATTACCGCAAGTGTTCTGGTAATAGGCAGTCTGGCCCGGCAGGTAGACTTGGCTTGCCTCGCTCTTCTTAACCAGATAGACCTGGTAGCGGTCGCACCAAGCCTGGACGCTGGCTGGATCGGACTTGGGCTCAGTAGTTTCATAGAGCCGAGCCCATTCGCCAGGATGAGGGGTTAGAATCAGGTGGTTAAAGTCCTCTAAGCGAGCGACCTGGTCTTTGATATCTGCTGCCAGCATGGTCAGGGCATCCCCGTCAATAATCAGGGGCTTGGTCCGGGCTTCTTGGTAGAGAAGCTGGCTGATGCGTCGCCAGCGGTAGAGCGACCGCCCCATACCTGGTCCGACGAGGATAACTTCGCTGCTTTCAAGAGCGGCTTGGACTTGTTTTAAGTCCGACCAGTCGACCACCATTAATTCAGGTAGACTGGCATGGATAGCTGGCACATTCACCGGATCAGTGGCTATCGTGATTAGACCTGCGCCCCCGGCTAGGGCCGCTTGACCCGCCATCTGGATAGCGCCCCCCATATTGGCGTTGCCTCCAATTAAGAGCAGGCGCCCATAAGACCCCTTATAGGACTGACGGGATCGCTGGGGCAGCCAATCGACCACCCGGTTTTCTGTAATTTTTATGGCTTGCATTGGCTTCAACCCTCCTTGATTTTTTCTAAAAGCTATATCTTGTATCTCCTATGATTCTATGATACTATATCTAGGCGAAAAGAAAAAGATGGATTGAAAGGATGACGGAAATGGTCAAAGTATATTCTAAACCTAATTGCATGCAATGTAAATTTACAAAGAAATTTTTAGACGAACATGGGGTAGCCTTCGAAATGATCGATGTCACTGAATCCGAAGCCGCTCTTGAAGAAGTCAAGGCCCTTGGCTTCCAAGCCCTACCGGTTATCGTAGCGGATGGCCAAGAACCCTTCTACGGCTTCCGCCCAGATATCTTAGCAAAATTTGCCTAAAGCCATCATAAAAGCCCTCTGACAATTGGTCAGGGGGCTTTTAAAAATTTTTATTTTTCTATTGGTGACTAGTAATTAACTAAGACAAAATTTCCATATTAAGTAGTTTTGAGCAGGAGTGGAGCTCTGAATTTGATCGTTAGCCGTGACTAAGCAAGCGATGTGAATTAGGGATAGTCGGCGTCAGCCGTTACTAGCCCTTTGAAGCTCGCTAGGCGAGGGACCTTGGCCCGAGCCGGTGCCACGGCTCTTTAACGATCAAATTCAGAAGTGGAACGGATGCTCACCAATACGATTGAGTATAGAATTTCCTTTTTGAATGATGTGAAAATTCTTTTACTGGTTGATCTCTTCCATCAAACTGTAGAGTTGGGTTGGATTGAGGGCTTCTTTTTCCGCCTGGCTGAAGTCGCGGATGATGTGCCCGCGGTCCATCAAGATCATCCGGTTACCATATGTTAAGGCGTCTTGTAGGTTGTGGGTGATCATCAGGGCTGTCAAGTTTTCCTGGGAGACTTGTTGGGCAGTAATCTCTAGGATCCGCCGCGAAGTCTTGGGGTCCAAGGCAGCCGTGTGTTCGTCCAATAAGAGGAGCTTTGGCTTCACGATAGTTGCCATCAACAGGGCGACAGATTGGCGTTGGCCTCCTGAGAGCAAGCCAATCTCCGCTTCCAAGCGTTCATCCAAGCCTAGGCCTAATTGTTTGAGGAGTGCCTGATACTTGCTTTGCTTGTCTTGGTCCAAGGCCAATTGTAAGCCCCGGGTCTGTCCCCGCTTCTCAGCCAAGGCCAGGTTCTCTTCCACTGTCATCCGCGGTGCCGTCCCCATCTTAGGATCTTGGAAGACCCGGGAAATATAGGCCGCCCGCTCGATGTCCGAAGTGTCCGTGATGTCCTCCCCTTCCAGAAGGATCTGCCCAGCATCCAGGTCAAAGGTCCCGGCGATAGCATTAAGGAGGGTGGACTTCCCTGCCCCGTTGCCCCCAATGATCGTGATGAAGTCCCCGGCTTCAATGGTGAGGTTCAAATCATCCAAGGCATAGAATTCATCCGGTGTATGGGGATTGAAGCGTTTATCTACATTTTTAAGCTCTAATAAGTGCGTCATTGGTCTACCCCTTTCTACTTTGACGGCTGCTGCGGTTAAAGGACTTGCGGAGTTTAGGAATGGCTAGGCAGAGGCCTACAATAATCGCAGAGAAGAGTTTAAAGTCATCTGCATTAAAGTTAAGCATGAGCACTAGACTTAAAAGTAAGCGGTAGATGATCGAGCCCGCCACAATCGTGATGAAACGGGTAGTCAGGCTGACATTTTTGAAGATGACTTCGCCGATAATAATGGAGGCTAGGCCAATCACCACGGTCCCAATCCCCATGGAGATATCCGCATAACCGTTGTCGGTCGCCACCGAGAGGCCGGAAGCAGCAATCAAACCATTGGCCAGCATGTAGCCTAGCATGGTCATTTCATTGCTATCGATTCCTACGGCACGGGCCATGTGCACATTGTCCCCAGTCGCAATCAGCGCCTGGCCCAGGTCAGTCTTGAAGAAGTAAGCCATCAGGGCAATAACGATCGCTACAACGACAGTCCCAATCAGGATGGTATCCACATTTCGAGGGAGGGCTAACCCACTCAGCATGGTCTTGAAGGTCTCTTGGCCGCTCAAGCTGAGATTAGCCTGGCCCATCATCTTCAGGTTAATAGAATAAAGACCGGTCATGGTAATAATCCCTGACAGGAGGGGGTTGATGTCTAGCTTAGTGACGAGAAGGGCTGTAATCGCCCCCGCTGCCATGCCGGCTAGAAAGCCAATCAATAAGGCAAGAATGGGGTTGAACCCAAAGTGGATCATCTGAACCCCAATGGCTGCCCCTAGGGTAAAGGAACCCTCTGTCGTCATATCAGGCGCGTTCAGGATCCGGAAACTAATATAGATGCCTAGACCCATAACGGCCCAGATCACGCCTTGTGATAAGGCAGAAATAATCATATCCATGCTTAGTGCCCTCCTTCATTAACATCTGTTGCTTTTTCAAGGACGGAATCAGGCAATTTAATCCCTAATTGGTCGGCCTTTTCTTTGTTGATATAGGTATCGGTCTTATCTGTAAAGACAATCGGATGGTCGGCTGGACTCTGGCCGTCCATTAGGTCAGCGGTGACATTGGCTGTATCGACCCCTAATTGGTATTGGTTGATGCCGACCGTTGCTAGGCCCCCATCCTTAACCATGGTATCCACAACCGGGAAGACGGGAATGCCCTTGCTGTCGGTAGCAGCGATTAAAGTCGGCATAGACGAAGCAATCGAGTTATCATTTGGCACCCAGATAGCATCCACATCATTGGCTAACTGTTCGGCCACTTGGGCTAAATCGTTAGTGGAATTGATGGTCGCTTCTTTGACCTCGTAACCCATGTCTGCAGCGACTTCTTTAGCTAAGGCCACATTGGCGTGGGAGT
Organism: Aerococcus sanguinicola; assembly: GCF_001543145.1. NCBI lineage: Bacteria > Bacillati > Bacillota > Bacilli > Lactobacillales > Aerococcaceae > Aerococcus > Aerococcus sanguinicola. Next base: position 1,932,344 of record NZ_CP014160.1, read on the forward strand.
TGGTTTCGGAAGAATTGTAGATAATGCCGATGGTCTTGGCCTCAGGGAGGATTTCTTTAATCAGTCTAAATTGTTCTTTAACCGGTGGAATATCGGACACCCCAGTAATATTAGCCCCTGGTTTCTCGTAATTTTCCACTAAACCAGCGGACTTGGGATTGGCAACGGCCCCCATAACAACCGGTACATTGCCTTCTGCCGCATTGGCTAGGGCCTGGGCAGCCGGGGTTGCAATCCCTACCAGGTAGTCCGCGTCATCGGCAATAAACTTATCCGAAATCATCTTTAAGTTATTTTGGTCCCCCTGGCCATTTTGGTAGTCGATATGGATATTTTCCCCATCAACATAGCCCCGTTCAGCCAGTTGGTCATAGAAGCCCTGGCGGATCTGGTCGAGGGCGGGATGGTCCATGAGTTGGAGCAGGCCCACCTTCAAGTCTTCGTCCAAGTCCTTGGCTGTTACGGCTTGGTTGCCTGAATTGGTTTTAGGCGCTTGGGCGGCCTTATTTTTCTCGATAAGCGTTGGCATAGCTAGGAATAATACCATCAAGGCAGCAATCAAGAAACTGCCTAAAGCTGTAAATCGTTTCATTTCTTCTTTCCTCCTTATTAAAAATAAAAAACCTCCAGCTAAAGCAGAAGCTGCAGGTCCATAGAAAAACCCGCACAGACATAAAGTCACTCTTTATGCGTCTATGCGGGTACTCAAAATTGTCTTGTTATCACACCGCACAGATACAGCCTCAGTTGTCTGAAGTTGTATCTATTGCTTCAACAGTAATAAATACAACTAAGCCGTGCGGATTTGCCAAGCTCTAAGTTTTGTATCTAAAACTGACATGTGATAACCTCCCTTTGATTTGTTAGCTTTAGGATAGCAGATTAAGTCTGAATTTGCAATAACTTTATTAAGACTTTATCATAAAAGTCCCTTGCTGTCCTCCTTAGTTTTGATATTATAGGCTTTTTTGCTATAATTAGTGATTGGAAAGAAGGTGTTTGAATGTCATTTGATGGAATGTTTACACACAGCATGACACACGAACTCAAAGAAACACTGACACAAGGTAAAATCAACAAGATCCAACAACCTTCTGATTATGAAGTTCTACTTACCATACGCAAACAGGGGCAAAATCATAAGCTCCTCCTGTCTGCCCATCCGGACTTTGCCCGGGCCCAATTGAGCCAGGTGGACTACCCAATGCCCGATACCCCACCCAATTTTTGTATGGTCCTGCGCAAGTACCTCAAGGGCGCCCTAGTGCTCGCCGTTGACCAATACGAAAACGACCGGGTGATTCGTTTGGACCTCTTACGGACGGATGAGATTGGCGACCAACAGAAGCTGACTTTAGTGGTCGAGATGATGGGACGCCATTCCAATATCATCTTAGTCGACCACCAGGGGCAAATTCTGGATGTGATCAAGCGGGTCCCTCTTTACCAGAACCGCTACCGGACCCTTTTGCCCGGCGCTAGCTACCAACTCCCTCCCTATCAAAACAAGGCTAACCCTTTCAAAATTGGGAGCGATTGGCAGCCTACCAGCCAACAGAGCCTGTCCCGGCAAGTCCTCCAGCAAGAACTCATGGGCCTGGGCTGGGAATCAGCGGAGGAAATTATCTTCCGTGCCCAGTCCAATCCAGATAAGGCCCTGGGGCAGATTATCCAAGAATTCTGCCAGGCCTTCGACCAGCCCCAGCCCTGCCTGACAGGGACCGACAAGAAGTTAGAATTCACGGCCTTCCCCTATCTCAGCCTGACTGGGGATAAAGAAACTTATGATAGTCTCGGTCAACTCTTGGATGTTTATTATGCCCGCCATACCGAGCGCCAGCAAGTCCAAGAAATCGGCCAACAGATTGACCAGGTTACCCAGCGGGAACTCAAGCACCAGAGAAAGAAGCAGAAGAACCTCAGGAAGGACCTGGAAAAGAGCCAGAAAGCTGACCACTACCAGCTTTTAGGAGAGCTTCTCACTTCCAACCTCTACCAGCTCCAGGGGAACCAGGCTAGTGTGGACCTGCCTAATTATTATGACGATAACCGCCTAGTCCATATCCCTCTCAAAGCAGAGCTCTCGCCTGCCGAGAATGCCCAAGCCTACTATCAAAAATACAATAAACTCACCAAGTCGCGGTCACATATCCAGGAACAATTGGCCAAGAGCCAAGAAGAGATCAACTACTTGGAATCCATCCAAGCCCAAATTGAATGGTCCAATCCTAAAGAATTGGAACTGATCCGCGAAGAGCTCAAAGAAGAAGGCTATATCAAGGACCGTAAGAAGAAGACCCATAAGCGGATCAAGCCGCTCAAGCCCCGACAGTTCACCAGTTCCTCCGGCTATACCATTAAAGTAGGCCGCAATAACAAACAAAATGACCAACTGACCATGCGCCAGGCCAACAAGAACCACTACTGGTTCCACGTCAAGGACGTGCCCGGCAGCCATGTCATCTTAGAGACAGACCAGGCTAGTGACGACGATATCCTCGAAGCCGCTAGTATCGCTGCCCACTATTCCAAGTCCCGCCACTCCAACAATGTGCCGGTTGACTACACCCGGGTCAAGGATGTCAAAAAACCGAATGGGGCCAAGCCGGGCTTTGTCAACTATTTCAACCAAAAAACGGTCTTTGTCAAACCGGCCCAGATCGCTAATAAAGAATAAAATGAGAACGTTTGTTTGTGTCTGTGATCGATCTATGCTATAATGAGGGCAAATCATTCGAGGAGGACACAGAGATGAGAGAACGGCAACTGCAAATCTTACGCTATATCTTTGATTGTGTTGACGACAAGGGCTATCCCCCGACTGTCCGCGAAATATGCGATGCAGTTGGCCTAGCCTCAACGTCCACAGTCCATGGCCACTTAAACCGTCTAGAAGAAGGGGGCTATCTTTTCAAAGATTCGACCAAGCCCCGGGCCCTAGAAATCACCCAAAAAGGCCTAGATAAACTGGGCATCAACACCCGTGGTATCCCCATGCTTGGGACGGTTACAGCAGGCCAGCCCATTACTGCTTATGAGGACATCGAAGGTTATTTTCCCAAGCCACCCCACCTCGCCGAGAGTGATGAAGATCTCTTCATGCTGAAGATTCGCGGGGATTCAATGATTGAAGCTGGCATCCTCAATGGCGACTATGTTCTCGTTCGCCAGCAGCAGAGCGCTGAGAACGGCGAGATTGTCATTGCGATGACCGATGCCGATGAGGCTACTTGCAAACGTTTCTTTAAAGAAGACGGTCATATCCGCCTGCAACCCGAAAACCATGAAATGGCCCCGATTATTTTGGACAATTGTACAATCTTAGGAAAGGTTATTTCCCTTTTTAGAGAGCATACCTTCTAAAGTGAAAAGTTTTTATAGAAAAAGGAAACTGGATTTTTGCCAGTTTCCTTTTTTAGTTTTCTATGGGAAATTGCTTGGAGGCTGTAGTTGGGTTCGACTTGGCAGGCTCGGAGTGATTTCACAAGTCAGAAACGAACGAATGCTTCGCTCTTATTCTGACTTGCTCCAATCATCCGAGTCTAACCGCCAAGTCTCACACCCTTTCCTAGTCGGGTTCGCAAAGGCAGAAAAGGAGTGACTTCAGCAAAGGGAAACGATCGGCTAAAGCCGCTCTTATCCTCTTTGCCTCCAGTCATCCCTTTCTAACCGCCTTTGCTCACACCCTAGTTGGGCTCGGGCCGGCAGCTTTCCTGTCACTTCACAAGTCCCCGCAGCAGTCTTTCAGACTGCTCTGGTGACTTGCTCCAGTGAAGGAAAGCTAAACGCCAGCCCTCACACCCTTTCCTAATAAGTCAGTATTTTAAAGATGTCCAGGTTAGGGATTTTTTCTCTGCCATTGAGGGCTTCTAGTTCGATGATGAAGGCTGCGCCGACGACTTGGCCTCCGAGTTTTTCCACTAATTGGGTGGTGGCTTGGATGGTGCCTCCGGTTGCTAGGAGGTCATCGACGATAAGGACGCGCTGGCCGGGTTTAACGGCATCTTTATGGAGCTGGAGGGTATTTTCTCCGTATTCTAAACCATAGTCTACGCTAATGATATCGCGAGGGAGCTTGCCCTTCTTACGAGCGGGCGCAAAGCCGATCCCTAGTTGATAGGCCACGGGACATCCCACAATAAAGCCCCGCGCTTCTGGTCCAACAATCATATCGACCTGCTTATCCTTAGCGAACTGGACAATCTGGTCAATGGCAGCATGGAAGGCTTCCCCATCAGCCATCAGAGGGGTAATGTCGCGGAAAGTCACCCCTTCTTCAGGATAGTTCTCAATACTAGCAATATAGTCTTCAAAATTCATAATTTCCTCCTTATGGTGCACTGGCTGGCTCTGGCGCAAAAAAGTAGCTCGTGATTGATCCAATATCATTATAAAGCAAAACTTGTTCACTGTTTAATAATTGCTCATACTTGATCAGGTAGGCCTTCAAATCAACCTTGCCCTGGACCGGCAAAATGTGGAGGGTCTCCCCCTTCCAAGCGACTAGGCCGGCTTCCTCAAGAATATCCGTCATCAGGATGAGCTGTCCTTCAGCGAGTTTGAGATAAGAAGCTAGGACAGCTGTCTGTCCTTTGAGCGGGAGTTGGGGGTGGCCCAAGAGATAACGGTAGTAGCGTTCAAAATCCTCGCGCTGGGGCAAGCCATTCAAGTAGACCTGCTTGGGCGAATAGGCAAAGAGATAAAGGTTCTTAATCCCCTGGCCTTGAACAAAGCGACGCACGCCTTCTAGGTCCAAGGGGCAGTCAAAGAGAACAGCCTGCTGGTAGCTTAGCCCTTGATCCTGGTCCAATTCATCGACCAATATGGCCCGACTCGAGCCAGGAATTTGGTCGCGGTAGGCTGCCAAGTATTTGGGGTCCTGGAAGAGATAGAAGGCTTCTTCAACCGCAAAGACCTCTTCGCGAGCCCGGGCCTGGCGGAGGTCAATAACACTGGCCTCATCCACCCTCAAGTCAATCAAAAGGGCCTGGGGCGAGCGCTTGCCCTGCCACTCATTGATATTCAATTCAACAGCAGCCTCTAAATGATTGCCAGGAGCGAGCTGACGGGCCAAGTCTCCCATGCAAAAACCAATCAGGGCCAGGTCAGGCGCCTTTTCCAAAGCTAATTTCAAAGTCTGCTTGTCGCGGCCAATCTGCTGGATCCGGTTCAAGGGACCGGCTTCGAGTAAGAAGCTAGGTTTCGGATTATCCGTCCCAAAAGGTTTCAGGCGTTCTAAGGCGTCGAGGCTGGTTAAGCTAATACTTTCCGGCTGGATGCGGCCATCTAGGACCAAGGGCGCGGGTTTTTGGACCGTCTCATGGATAGTCTGGCCGAGTGCTTGGAGCTGGGACTGCCAGCTTGCAAAGTTTTCACCTGCAATCGTCAAACCTGCTGCCATGGCATGGCCTCCAAAGGCTTGCATGAGGTCTTCAACTTGGCTCAGTAGGTCAAAGAGGTTGACGCCCTCAATCGACCGGCCAGATCCCTTGTAGACATCCTGGTCAGTCTTATGGCTAAGGACAAGGCAAGGGCGTTGGTAGCGCTCAACCAAGCGGCTGGCGACAATGCCTAAGACGCCCTCATGCCAGTCCTCCTGCCAGCAGATTAAGATATCGTCCAAATCATCGCGTTGGTCGATTTGTGACCGGGCTTCTTTTTCGATTTGGTCGACTAGGCCGCGCCGTTCGACATTGATGGCTTCCATCTCTTGGAGGAGTTGGTCCACTTCATCCGGGTCGAAACTCATCAAGAGTTTAAGGCCTAGGTTGGCATCGGAAAGCCGGCCCAAAGCATTGAGCCGAGGGGCAATCTTAAAGCCGATGGTCTCCTCATCAATCGTCGACGGGTTAATTTCCAGCTTCTCAAAGAGCCGGATGAAGGCCAGACGTTGGGTCTGCTTGAGCTCTTGGATGCCCAACTTGACCAAGGACCGGTTTTCATCAGTGAGGCTGACTAAGTCCGCTACTGTTCCGATTGCGCAGAGGTCTAAGAGGTCGACGGGTAAGTCTCCAGTTAGGGCTTGGACCAACTTCAAGGCCACCCCGGCCCCACTCAGGTCATCGAAAGGATAGGCCTGGTCGGGATGGCGGGGATGGACAATGGCATAGGCTTCGGGTAAGCTAGCACCGATTTCATGGTGGTCAGTAACAATCACATCCACCCCCTGGGCTTGAGCATGGGCAATCGCTTCATGCCCCTTGACCCCATTGTCACAGGTGAGGATAACTTGGATCCCTTGCTTGATATAGTAGTCATAAACCTCGGTATTTGGGCCATAGCCATCCACGAAGCGGTCTGGTAGGTAGCTATGGACATTAGCTCCCATGTTCTCCAGACTCTCAACGAGGATGGTGGCCGCAGTAATCCCATCGGCATCATAGTCCCCGTAGACTAAGATGGCCTCGCCTGCTTCAATGGCAGCCATCAGTCGGGCCACTGCCCGGTCCATGTCGGATAAGAGGAAGGGGTCGTGGATGACAGGCTCTTCGTCCAAGAAGTCATGAATAGCGGCTTCATCTTGGAAGCCCCGCTGGTAGAGCAAGTTCACCATCAATTCAGGAAGCTCCACCGCTTCCTTTAACTGGGCGATAGTCTCCTGGTCTTGGTCTGTTAACTGGTCAGATCTTACTTTCCAATCATAGTTTGCTTTAAGCAAGTATCTCCCTACTTTCTACTTGATCTGAAACTGGTCAAAATCTTTAACCACCAAGCTTTGAGGGTGGATTTTTTGGGCACCTTGGACCAATTGCTTGATCTGGGGCGCCGTGACATAGCGCGAGGAAATATGGGCCAGGTAGAGCTGCTTAACGCCTGCTTCTTTGGCAAGCTTGGCCGCTTGGGCGGCCGTCGAATGGAAATGACGGTGGGCCATCTTCTCTTCGCCCGCTTCATAGGTAGCCTCATGCACCAAGACGTCCGCATCCTTAGCCAAACTCAGGGCCTGGTCACAAGGCCTGGTATCGCCAAAAATGGTGACGGTCTTCCCCGCCTGCTTGTCGCCGACAAAGTCATTACCATCGAGCACGCGTCCATCTTCCAAGGTCACCTTTTGCCGCTGTTTGAGCTTACCTAAGAGGGGCCCATTCGGAACCCCGGCAGCCCGGGCCTTATCAACCAAGAGTTCCCCCTCTTGGTCGGCTTGTTCCACCCGGTAGCCAAAACATTCAACAGCGTGGTCAAGAGGTCCATAGCTCACCTTGAAGGAAGAATCCTCAAAAGCGAGGCCCTCCCCTTCCAATTCCACAATCTTTAAGGGATAGTTCAACTTAGACTGGGACACTTTTAGCGCGGTCCAGACATACTGCTTCAAACCCTTAGGACCGTAGACTGTCAAGGGACGCTCTGCCCCACCTTGGAAGGACCGAGAACTTAAAAAGCCCGGCAATCCATAAAGATGGTCGCCATGGAGATGGGTAATAAAGACCCGACTGACCTTGCCTGGCTTAAGGGTGGTCTGGAGGATCTGCTGCTGGGTAGCCTCCCCGCAGTCAAAAAGCCACATCTCATTAATTTCATCCAATAGCTTAAGCATTAGAGCGGACACATTGCGTTGACGACTCGGCACACCAGCTCCTGTTCCTAAAAAATGTAATTCCAATTCAAAAACCTTTCTAAATGCCTCTTGGCACAGCCCAGGATGAGGATAAAAGAGGGGTAGGTCTTAGGACCAAACTGCTTCATCAGCACCCAGTCTCATCGCCCTACCCCAGTATTTATCGCATCTTCTTTAATCAAAAAACTCAAATTCATAGTCTCGAATGCGGACGATATCCCCGGCTTGGGCTCCAGCATCAACCAAGGCTTGGTCGACCCCATGATGCTTAAGCTTGCGCGCAAAACGCAGGGCGCTCTCATCGTATTCAAGATTGGCCATCAAGAAGTCTTTTTCAATCCGATCGCCAGATAAGACAAACATCTTATCTGCTTGGTCATAGGATAGATTGAAATAGGGTTCTTCAGCTTCGATTTGGTAAAGCTTGTGTGTTTGGTCGACTTCATCGACTTTTTCAGCTTCGATTTGAGCCAGACGGACTTCTTCTTCTTGAATCAAGCGGTAAGTTTCTTCCATTAAGTCCTTCAAACCAGACTGGCTAATGGCCGAAATGGGGAAGATTTCCGGCAAGTCACGGCCAGGAAAATGTTCCTCAAAATATGCGGCTAACTTCTCGCGGAATTCCTCAATATAGAGCTCTGCTTCGGGAATGTCCATCTTGTTAGCGACAATGATAGTCGGCCGTTCTAAGATGGTCTCGTCATAAGTCTTCAATTCCTCATTAATGGCCACATAGTCCTCGAAGGGATCGCGGTTCTCAAAGCCTCCCATATCCACGACATGGAGAATCACCTTGGTCCGCTGCACATGGCGCAAGAACTGAAAACCGAGACCGATCCCTTCCGCAGCTCCTTCAATAAGGCCCGGCAAGTCGGCCAGGACAAAGGAACGTTGGTCGGACAGATCAACAACTCCTAAGTTTGGTGACAGGGTGGTGAAATGGTAGTCACCAATCTTGGGTTTAGCGGCGCTAACAATGGATAGGATGGTTGATTTCCCCACAGAAGGAAAACCTACCAAACCAGCATCAGCTAGGACCCGGAGTTCCAATTGCAGGGTCCGTTCTTGACCAGGTTCCCCATTCTCTGCAATTTCAGGGGCGGGGTTATTGTGAGTGGCAAACTTCATATTGCCCCGGCCACCCCGGCCACCCTTAGCAACAATGGCTTCCTGACCTTCTTCTACCAGGTCGGCCAAGATTTGACCTGTATCAAAATCCTTGACAATAGTGCCCGGGGGAACGCCCACAATGAGGTCTTCTGCCCCCCGTCCATAGCGGCCCTTGGTCATGCCGTTTTGGCCGGCCTTGGCCTTAAAATGGCGGTTGTAGCGGAAGTCGAGCAGGGTTCTTAGCCCCTCGTCCACGCGGAAAATAATATCGCCACCGCGGCCACCATCGCCACCCACAGGGCCACCATCAGGCCGGTATTTTTCACGCAGGAAGGCGACGAGGCCGTCGCCACCCTTGCCGGCTTTCACCCAAATTTTAGCATAATCATAAAAGGTTGACATCTTTTGCCTCCTTTCTCTTCTTTTTCTTTATTTCACTTCTTATTTTATTAGGAGTTCCTTGGTATTGGCAAGTACTTTGACTGGCTGACCAATTTTTTCTAGGAGGGCCAGGCGGTTGTTACGAACCGCTTCATCATCGGTAAAGACCATATTGTCTTCAAAGAATTGCTCAATAAGCGGTGCCAGTTCAGCCAAGGCTTGGTAGTAGTCAGCTGGCGTATCCCCTAGGTAAAGGCTATCCACAGCCTGGTAGAGGGCCTCTTCGCTCTCGCTTTCTAGAAGGTCTGCTGAGACTGTGACTTGGTCAATATCAAACTCTTTCATTTTGTCCTTGAGGTTTAGGATCCGGTTCCAAGATTCGATGACAGTCTTGAAGTCTTCATCCTCATGGTGGTCAGCTAAGGTTTTAGCGGCTGCGCGTTTTTGGTTGATACCGTGACTAGCAGACCCTAATACAGCCTGGATAATGTCCCGGTCATAACCTTCTTGTTCCAAAATATTCTTCAAGCGTTCTAACATGAAGGCATAGACTGCTTCCGCCAAGGCAACTTGGTCATCGTCGGATGGGTAAACGGCCTCTAAGATGGCTTTCAGGTCCTTATCCCAATCGAAGGGGAGCTCTTCAGCTGCCATTAGACGAACGATCCCGATCATTTGCCGACGCAGGGCGAAGGGGTCGTTAGAGCCAGAAGGAATGCGATCAATCTTAAAGAAGCTAATAATCGTATCCAATTTATCGGCAATGGCGAAGAGGATCCCTAGGGCTGATTGGCCTAATGCTGCATCAGAAGCGATCGGCATGTAGTGTTCCCGGATAGCGACAGCGACTTCTTCAGCCTCGCCAGCTTCTCTGGCATAGTACTCGCCCATAATCCCTTGGAGTTCAGAGAATTCATTGACGATATTAGTTAATAAGTCGAACTTATAGATAGCTCCGGTCCGCTCAATCAAGGGCTCAAAGTCAGTGGATAAGTAATCAGCAAAGAGGTTTTCCATGGTCCAATGGCTGTATAAGAGCTTAGCGATTTGGCTGACCCGGTCCATCTTCTCCTTCATGGTCCCGATTTCAGCGTGGAAGGTCACATGGCTGAGACGCTTAGCGAAGTCATCAATCGATTCTTGCTTATCTTCTTCCACAAAGAACAAGCCATCTTCTAGCCGAGCCACTAAGACCTTCTCATTCCCGTGGCGAACATTTTCTAGCCCTTCTTCATTACCGTTGCGGACGGCCACAAATTTAGGCAGCAAGTTACCTTCTTGGTCGGACACATAGAAGTAACGTTGGTGTTCGGCCATCGAGGTAATAAGCACAGGATCTGGCAAGGCTAGGTACTTATCATCGAAGCTGCCGATAAAGGCCGTTGGGTATTCCACAATTTGAGTGACTTCTTCTAGGAGGGCCTCATCTTGGCTGACTTGGACGCCTTCCGCTTGAGCGAGGTCTTTAATTTGTTGGACAATGACTTCCTTACGCTTATCCTGGTCAGCAATGACAAAGTCTCGTTCCAGGAGTTTCTCGTAATTTGAAGCCTTGTCGATCGTTAATTGGTCATGGCCGAGGAAGCGGTGACCGCGGGTATAGCGGTCGGCTTGGATGCCCAATATTTCAAAGGGTAGGACCTCATCATCTAAGAGAGAGAGGAACCAGTGGATGGGCCGGATATACTTAAAATTACGGTGGTTAGACCAGTACATGGATACAGGGAAAGTCATCTGCGTGATGCATTGGCTGATTTGAGGCAGAATTTCCCGGCTGGGCTTCCCCTCTTCCTTGATTTCCGCATAGATATAGCCATCTTCCACATAGAGGTCGTCAGTCGACAAGCCCTTACCCCGGGCAAAACCTTGGGCAGCCTTGGTCCATTCCCCTTGGTCATCCTTGGCAATCTTTTCTGAAGGGCCTTTAGCCGTTTCGACAAAGTCAGCTTGCTTATCGGCTAAACCATCCACTAAAACCGCAAAACGGCGAGGAGTGGCAAAGGCCTTAATGGCGTCATAAGTCAATCGCTCTTCGGTTAAGAAGTTAGCGACCCGGTCTTGGAATTGTTGGCTGATTTGACGCACGTATTTGGCGGGCATTTCTTCTAAACCAACTTCTAATAAATACTGTTGCTTACTCATTAGCTGCGTCCTCCTCTAATAATTTTTCCGCTTCTTCCCGGCTCAATAAAGGATATTTCAGGGCCTTGCGGTTGGCGACAAATTGTTTGGCCACTTGCCGGGCCATGTTACGGATCCGGCTCAGATAGGCTTGGCGGTCGGTTGTCGAAATCACCCCGCGCGCATCCAGAAGGTTGAAGGTATGGGAACACTTCAAAATATAGTCATAGGCTGGATGAACCAGCTTGTTGTCAATTTGCTTGAGGGCTTCTTCTTCATAGAAGTTAAACATCTTGAAGAGTTCATCATAATTTGATTCTTCAAAGGTGTACTTGGAGTGTTCATATTCCGGTTGCTTGAAGATTTCACCGTATTTCACGCCACCGCCCCATTCCAGGTCGTAGACAGTATCGACACCTTGGATGTAGGAAGCTAGGCGCTCGAGTCCGTAGGTAATTTCGCAGGTGGTTGGGTGGCAATCTAAGCCCCCGACTTGTTGGAAGTAGGTAAATTGGGTGATTTCCATCCCATCGATCCACACTTCCCAGCCTAGACCGGCACAGCCCATGGAAGGATTCTCCCAGTTGTCCTCAACAAAGCGGATATCGTGGTCCTTGGCATCAAGGCCCAAACGTTCCAGACTCTGGATGTAGAGCTCTTGGATGTTATCGGGATGGGGCTTCATCACCACTTGGTATTGGTGGTGTTGGTAAAGCCGGTTAGGGTTTTCCCCATAGCGGCCATCGTCGGGCCGGCGGGAGGGTTCCACATAGCTAGCATTCCATGGCTCCGGCCCAATTGCCCGGAGAATCGTATAAGGACTCATGGTCCCTGCCCCCTTCTCCGTATCATATGCATTCAGAATGAGGCAGCCTTGCTCGGACCAGAACTGGTGCAAGGTTAAAATCATCCCTTGTAAGGTATTGGCTGCTTGGTTCATCTTGTCTTCTCCTCTTTTCTTTTATTTAAATTAACAAACAAAAAAGCCCCATACACTAAAAAAATAGTGCATAGGGACGATTCAATCGCGGTTCCACCCTATTTCCGGCAAAGCGCCGGCACTCTTTAACAGGACATGCTCTAACCTGCCTTAGAATTCGTTGCCTACTTTCACTAACTAGGCTCGCTAAAAAGGGAATTCCTTATTCGGTTATCTTTGCATGCAATATATACGTTTACTATACTCGATTTTCCTCCTTACCGTCAAGAGGATTTATCATTTTTTCCAACTGGTCGATAAAGGACCGACTCTTCAAATGAATGCCCACATATTCCTCGTAGAGGTCATCGATGGCTGAGCGGAGGGCCCGCTTATTAGCTTCTCCCAAGCTGACAGACCCCAGGCGGCTGAGATCGACTTGGCTCAAATGTTGGACCAGATAAGCCGTTCGCGGCGTCCAATGCAAGCGGCGGGGATCCTTATCGAAATGCTTTTGGCACAAAAAACCCGCATACTTCATGGAATAGTCCAAGGCCGTATCTGCCTGGCCACAGAAGACACAGGCCTTGAGATTAGGAACCACCCCAAATTGGGGCAGGAGCTGGAGCTCAAAGATATTGGCAACGACGGCCGGATCCTTGCTTGCTTCAAGCTGGCCGAGAGCCTGCCAGAGCGAATCAAAGAGAATCGTATTGACTTCCCCATCCTCCAGAGCAGCGTCCAGGAGCCCCGTCATGTAGCTGGCATAGGCATTAACGCTGATATCCGCTGTCGTCAAGCGGGGAAAGAGGCTGTCCCGGACATCATTGAGGAAACTCAAGCCCGAGGCATTAATCTGACCGATAAAGTGGCCACGGACAAAGGCAAAGGCAGCTGGTCGCAGAGGATTCTTAGCCCTTTGGATATTGCGTAGGAAAAACATCCGCTTGCCGTATTCGCGGGTGAAGATCTTGACCAGCATGTCCTTCTCTCGGTGCTTGCGCGTAAATAGAATAATTCCTGCAAATTCTTCCGCCTGCAAAAAATCCCCTCTAGCTTCTAATAGTCCTGCTTGGTGTTATAGCCAAATTCCTTGAGCAGGGACTTCTTGTCCCGCCATTTCTTCTCAACCTTGACCCAGAGTTCCAAGAAGACCTTGGACCCTAGCAAGTTTTCAATTTCCTTACGAGCCCCTGTCCCGATCGACTTGATCATCTTGCCACCCTTGCCGATAATTATCCCTTTTTGGGACTTGCGTTCGACAATGATATTGGCATAGACATGGACCCGGTCCAGTTCGTCCTTTTGCATCTTATCCACAGTGACGGCCACCGAATGAGGAATCTCTTCCCGGGTCTTCTGTAGGATTTGTTCCCGGATCAATTCACTGACCACAAAGTATTCAGGGTGGTCAGTCAGCTGGTCTTCGGGATAATACTGGGGGCCCTCAGGTAATAAGTCTTCCAGCTTAGCGATTAAGCCCTCCACCTGGCCAGAATTCAGGGCAGACATGGGGATAATTTGCTCAAAGGCTTCTGGATTAGGAATATCGGCCATATAAGCAGCCAAATCTTCCTCAGAGACTTTATCGGTCTTATTGACGATCAGGAAAGCGGGGCTCTCCCGGTCCTTGACCTTGTCCATGATAAAGCGGTCACCCGGGCCGATCTTTTCGTCCGCACTGACCAGCATGAGGATAGCTTCCACCTCGTCTAAAGCCTGGTAGGCACTCTGGAGCATGTAATCATCCAGCTCATTCTTGGGCTTATGGATGCCCGGTGTATCAATAAAGATCATCTGGCTGTTGGAACTGGTGTAGATAGCCTGGATCTTATTGCGGGTGGTCTGGGCTTTGTCGCTCATGATGGCGACTTTTTGGCCGACAATTTGATTCATCAGGGTCGACTTGCCCACATTAGGTCGACCGACAATGGCAATAAAGCCTGATTTAAACGTATCGTGTGTATTTTCCTTCAAAATTTTTCCTCACTTTATTAAAGAATATAGGAACCAAAAATAACAAAACCGACAAATATAGCCACCAGGGTCATCAAGAGGACGGTCCCTGCCGCGACATCTTTGATGGTCTTGACCAAGGGGTGGAAGTGGTCTCCCACTACCAGGTCACAGAGCCATTCCACACTGGTATTGAAAAGTTCAGCCAAAAGGACCAGGCCGCAAGCTAGAGCGAGCAAGGCCCATTCCGTAGGCTTTAAGCCGAGGTATAGGCCCAAAGCTCCCAGCAAGGGAACCATGGCCAGTTGGAAGCGAAAATTTCGTTCATGGTGGAGGGCAAAGCGCAGGCCGTCATGGGCATGCCCCAAGGCCCCTAGGAAGTGGCGGTTCTTGCCGACTTGTTCCTTATTCTGATCGTTTGAGTCCATAATTATCTAGAATCTCTCTTTGTAAAGTAAACATTTCTTTCTCGTCCTCTTCCGTCATATGGTCATAGCCATTGAGGTGGAGGAAGCCATGGACGGTCAAGAAACCAAGCTCGCGTTCAAAGCTGTGACCGTATTCTTCAGCTTGGGCCTTGACCCGATCTATAGAAATAAAGAGGTCCCCTAGTTCATAAGGCATGCCTTCAGGAAGCTCTAAGATTTCAAATTCATCCGCCACTTCATCATTGATGGCAAAGCTGATCACATCAGTCGGCCGGTCCACCCCGCGGTAGGTCTTATTGATCTGGTGGATCTCTTCATCATCTACGATAGTCACCGACATCTCGGTCTGATCAGCTAAGTCCAGGTAGTCGCTGGCATAGGCCAAGAGCTCTTGGACCATTTGGCAGTGCTCGGGCTTAAGGGCTTGGGTTTTATCCGTAAATTCAATTGTTAACATGGCGTCACCTGCTTTTTATTTAATCTTAGTTTTCATAGGCTTGGATAATGGCAGCCACGACGGGATGGCGGACCACATCCGACGTATCAAAGGAGACAAAAGCAATATCGGAGAGATCTTGCAGCTTGTGCTGGGCATCGATCAGACCAGACTTTACCCCGCGCGGCAGGTCAATCTGAGTCCGGTCCCCGTTGACAATCATTTTGGACCCAAAGCCGAGACGAGTTAAAAACATCTTCATCTGGGCAATGGTTGTATTTTGCGCCTCATCGAGGATAACAAAGGCGTCATCCAAGGTCCGTCCCCGCATGTAAGCCAGGGGTGCAATTTCAATGACGCCGCGCTCGATTAAGCGCTCCGTCTGCTCCAAGCCGTAGATAGCATAGAGGGCATCATAGATCGGCCGGAGATAAGGGTCGACCTTCTCCTTCAAGTCGCCGGGCAAGAAGCCCAGGCTCTCTCCCGCTTCCACGGCGGGACGAGTGAGGACGAGACGCTTGACCTCACCTTTTCTCAGGGCGGAGACAGCTAGAACCACGGCCAGATAGGTCTTCCCGGTCCCAGCCGGTCCAATCCCGAAAGTCACTGGATGCTTCTTCACGGCCTCGACATAGCGTTTCTGTCCGGCAGACTTAGCTCGGATCTCCTTACCGTCGTAGGTTTTCCCAATCGCTTCATCGTAGAGGTTGACAAAGTAGGAGAGGGTCCCCTTCTTAGCCATCTTAATGGCGGTTACGATATCGGCTTCTTCCAGGACTTGTCCCTTGAGGAGTAAGCCTTCCAAGGTCTTGATCAAGTCAATGATCTGCGGGCCTTCCTCCCCCTTCACCACGACCTCATTTCCGCGGGCAAAGACTTCTGCCTCAAAGCTTCGCTCCAAGAAATCCAAATGGCGGTCCTGGCTGCCAAAAATTTGTTGGGCAATATCTGGATGATCAATCTGGTAAGTGTATGTCGCATCTGCTGCTGTCAAATGTGCACGGCCTCCTTCTTCTATTTACTTCAAAGTATACCAAATATCCGCCTAAAATACGAATGAAATTAAGTCAGGGGTCTGTCCAAAGAAAAAAGCTGGAACACGAGCTCCAGCTTTCTTTTGGCAGTTGACCTGCCTTTGGAATTATTTTAATAATTCTTTGACGACTTGTTGAATTTCTGACCCCGCAGCCTGCCCTTTCATGCGAGCAACTGCCTGGCCCATTACCTTACCAAAGTCAGCTTTGGATTGGGCATTGGTGTCTTGGATAACATCCTTAACCACTGCTTCAATCTCATCGCGGCTTAATTGCTTAGGTAAATACTTTTCAACATAGCCTAGTTCAGCTTCAGTCTTCTCAGCCAAGTCTTCGCGACCGGCTGCCCGAAATTCCGAAATCGAGTCCTTGCGTTGCTTCAACTCACGAGAAAGCACGGTCATTTCCTGGTCCTCAGTTAAAGTCCCGCCTTCGTTGATTTCTTCATTCTGAACTGAACCCTTAAGCATTCTCAAGACAGATAAGGCTGTCTTATCTTTAGCTTTCATGGCTTGTTTGATATCTTGATTTAATTCATCAATAAGTGCCATGAATTCGCCTCCTATCAGCTCATATATAAATTAGTATTTACGTTTACGAGCAGCTTCCGATTTTTTCTTACGACGAACTGATGGTTTTTCGTAATATTCACGTTTGCGTGCTTCTTGTAAAGTACCTGACTTAGAAACCGTGCGTTTGAAGCGACGAAGAGCATCATCAAGAGATTCGTTTTTACGAACTACAGTTTTTGACATGAACAATACCTCCCCTCGTTTCAACCTGTCATTTTCCCATTGAAAATGTACATCGTTCATTATAGCTTTTTTCTTCCCTGCCGTCAATTTTTACTTGAAGTTTTTTTCAAAACAGCGATTATCCCTTTTATTACAACAATTTTGAAGGCATTATGTTATAATTAATTAAAAATATAGTGATAGAAATGAGAGATGGACATGTTTAAATTGATGAAAAAGGTGCCGGGCGGCCTGCTCCTAGTCCCGATGCTGATCAGCGCTCTTTTTTGTACCTTCTTCCCCGGTCTTTTTGAAATCGGTGGGGCGACAGAGGCCCTCTTTACCTCGAAAGGTTTGAACTATATTATCGGTTTTGCCTGCTTGTGTTCCGGCACTACCCTCAAGCTCAATACCATCCGGGTGGTCCTCAAAAAAGAAGGAATTTTGATCCTCTGTAAAATTATTCTGAATGTTCTACTGGGCTTCCTCTTCTTCAAGTTCTTTGCTTTGCCAGGTATCTTCGGTATCTCTGCCATTGCCTATATTACAACCATCGCATCGACCAACCCCTCCCTCTTCTTAGCCTTAGAAGAAGAATATGGGACGGAAAGCGACTCAGCTGCCTTTGGTTTACTGGCTGTCCTCTGTACGCCAGCCTATCCCATGTTAGTTTTCTCTGTTTCCCAGGCAACCCCTATTAACTGGATGCCGATTATTTCAACCCTGATTCCAGTTATCCTCGGGGTCATTATCGGTAATACCGACCAGAAATTGGCCGACTTCCTCAAACCTGGGGCGGCCCTCTCCCTTCCTTTCATGGGTTGGGCTTTCGGAGCTAATATTAACCTGGTCAATGCCCTCAAAGCAGGCGGGCAAGGGATCCTTCTTACCCTCCTCTTCTATATTCCTATGGTTGTGATCTTAGTCCTCATTGAACGTTATGTCTTAAAGAAGGATGGCGTGACTTCTCTCGCCATGTCAACCATCGCCGGGATGTCGGTGTCTGTTCCAGCCTTAATTGGGGCGACCAATCCGGCCTACCAAGCCTATGTGGATGCAGCAACCGCCCAAATTGCCTTCGGGGTTGTGATCTCAAGTATCCTCACCCCAATTATTGCCAAATGGCTCTTTGGCCATCCCGGTCAAGATCAACATACAGAGCTCAAAGAAGCTAAAAAAGTCTAAATGAAATAAGAAAAGGCTCCCCGTCAATTGAGTGACGGGGAGCCTTTTTGTTATCGATTATTAGTTTCTTATCAGCATGCTGGGCATGCATTGCTCTTTTGAATCTACTTATTAAAGATTTATAGAATTAAGAACAAGTCTAGCCCTCTGCCAGCCTATGCCTTAGGCGCTTGATTCCTATAGTAGCCACCAGGCACACGCTTAATCTTCAATGGTGAAGTTAAAGCTAGCGCTATTGTCTTCACTAGAAGTGCCGACGTAGAGGGTAAAGTCACCATTAGGGATGACAAAGTCGTGGGCGCCACGGTCCCATACGGATAGTGGATGGTGGGTCGCCTGCGGATCGATGGTGATGGAGATGGCCTTGGAATGGCCAGCTTCTAGCTGAACCTTTTGGAAGGCGATCAAGCGCTTAGGTGGCTGTTGGTCTTGAGGGATGCCGACGTAAACTTGGACCACTTCGGCTCCGTCACGGTCACCCGTATTGCTGACGGTAGCTGTGACTTCAAAAGGCGCATCCTTAGCTTGGTCTTCTGTCCGCTTCAGCTCGACATCTGTCACTTCAAAGTCGGTATAGGACAAACCGTAGCCGAAGGGGAAAAGGGATTCGATGTCATTGGCTTGGTACCAGCGATAGCCCATTTCAAGCCCTTCTGAGTAACGAATGACAGGATAACCGTCTCCTTCATCCACACCCGGATGCCGTTCAGGATGGTCATAGTAGACCAGGTCTTCTTCTCGCTTAGCGTAAGTGGTTGGTACCTTACCTGAAGGATTGGCTAAACCAAAGATCAGGTCAGCTGCCACATGGCCATCTTCTGTTCCCTGGTTCCAGGTTTCAAGGACGGTGTGGGCGTCATCAATCCAGGGCATGAGGACGGGCGTCGAATCTTTTAGGACTAAGATACTTTGGGAGTTAACAGCCAGGAGCTGTTCTACCATAATATCTTGTTGGTTAGGTAGACTCGGTTTGGCCAAGTCAAAGCCTTCAGAAGCCACAATCCCTGCCATAATAATGACCAAGTCAGCCGCTTTAGCCTTAGCTAGAGCCGCTTCAATATTCGAGAGATTATCTTCTACAATTACGGTCTCGAGCTCAGTCTTAGCACCCAGGTCTCCTAGGACATCCTTCAAACCGTCTTCAGGTTTGACGGTATAGATTGGTTCAACCTTGGAAGAGCCCCCACCCCCATTGCAGGCTTGGCCAGCGAATTTTTCTTGACCGACCAGGAGGATATGGTCGTAGTCAGCAGGGTCCACAGGTAACAGCTTCTTATCGTTCTTGAGTAAGACGGCTGAAGCTTGGCCAATCTTGCGGGCACGTTCCCCATGGCCCTTAGCGTCAATTTCACCCGGATTGTATTCCCAATCGAACTGGTTGAAGCGGAACATTTGGGTGAAGCGACGGATGAGGGCCCGGTCAATCGTCTTCTCTTCCAGACTTTGGTCTTCAAGGGCCGCTTTGATATTGTCTTCATTGAACCACTTGGCATCAGGCATCTCTAAGTCTAATCCAGCATTGAGCGAAGGGGCAGCCGACCGGGTAGACCAGAAGTCGGACTGAACATAGCCCTCGAAGCCCCATTCATGGCGAAGAATTTCGGTCAGAGTTTCCCGGTATTCCGTTCCGTAAACGCCGCGGATCCGGTTGTAAGAGCTCATAATCGAAGAAATCTTCCCGTCCTTCACTAGCATTTCAAAGGGCAGCAAGTACAGTTCCCGCATCACTTGGTCTGAAGCTTCCACGCTGTGGCGGAAGCGTTCATCTTCCTGGTCGTTGAGGACGAAGTGTTTACCCATAGCGATCACATCATGGCTCTGGATAGCCTTGGTCACTTCTACCCCCATCCGACCACTCAGGTAAGGGTCCTCGGAGAAGTATTCAAAGTTCCGGCCTGAAATGGGCAGGCGGTGGAGGCAAACAGCGGGACCTTCCAGGGCATGTTGGCCCAGCGTCCGAGTCTCGCACCCGATAATATCCCCGTATTCATAGGCTAAGAGGGGATCGAAGGAAGCTGCCACCCCGATGGTCATGGGCAGGGCAGTCGCCTTGGGGCTCGGATAGCCATCCCCCATACCCACGCCTACTGGGCCATTGGTCACCCGCATGCGGGGAATCGAAAACTCTTCATTCTCTTTAACATGGCGTTCCACCCGCAATTGGGCCATCTGTTCTTCATATTCTTCTTCGGATAAATTCTGGATGGCTTCCATATCAATGTTGTAAATATTGATGGTCTTCATGCCACCGTGCAATTGCCCAATCTTATCTTCTAAAGGCATAGCAGCGACCAGGGCTTCTGCTCGCTCCTTAGGCGACTTGGAGTCGTCTAACCAAACTTGTTCTGTCATTTTCGCATCTCCTTTTCCAATTATGGTAGTTTCATTATAACACTCAAGGGGCACAAATTAACAAAGAAAGCCATTTCCTGACAGAATCTTAAGCTGTTAAAAAAGTCCGACTGCTTCCTACAGTCGGACTTTAAATTTCTTAAACGAAAAGACGGTCTAAATTTAAGTTCTAAATGAGATTTGCTGTTATGAACTAAAGGGCAAAAGCAATGGCCGTTAATTAATTTTTCCTGTTAGTGTTTCGGATATCGCCTTCTGCTAGGATCATCAGACCCCCACTAGCCAAGATAACAATTAGTCCAAAGATAAAATTGACGATTTTATCTTGAAAAAAGGGGGATCCAAAAATCAAAAGCCCCAATACAATCACAAGCACAAAGGCATGGTATTTATTTTTCATGTCAATCACCTGCTGGATTTTTATGGCTTCTATTAACTACACTTTCATTTCAGCAAAATACTAAACCACAATAAACATCCTATTTCCCCTGCTTACTGCAGTCTGCACACAGGCCCATAATTTTGAAGTCATGGCTATGGATTTCAGCACCGGGCACCTGGTCGGAGAAGAAATCCAAGGGGCACATTTCCAGCGGGAAGGCGCGACCGCAGTTCTCACAGATGAAGTGGTGGTGGTGGCCGATTTCAGGGTCGCAGTGCTTGCGGAATAACATTTCCCCATTCACATCAGTTTCTTCTAAGAAATGAAAGTCACTGAAGAGCTTCAGGTTGCGGTAGATGGTGTCGAAGCTCATCCCCGGATGCTTGTCTTCCATGGTCTGTTGGACTTCTTTAGCGGTCAAATACTGGCCCTCTGCCTGGTCGAAGGCCGCTAGGAGGTCGGCCCGTCTTTGGGTATACTTGTAGCCCGCGTCTTTGAGTTCATCCATGGACTCCGTCACAAAATTTGTCATCATTAAGCCCCCTTTTGTGACCTGATTATAACACAGGAAGGGTCAGATGACTAATAATTCATTTGTCTTGGACTGGGCCCGGGTCCTCAGCTATGCTATAATGGGGCCACTATTAATGGAGGGTGACGTCTATGAGTGAAGACCAAACAAAAATTTTTTATGTCCTATCCGATGCGGTAGGAACCATTGCTAAGGATGCCTTGAACAACGCCTTTGTCCAGTTTCCAAATATCGAATACAAGGTGCGCATCTTTCCCTTTGTCCATTATACGGACTATCTCAAACGGATTCTGAAGTCGGCCAAAGACTGCCAGGCCTCTATTATTTCCACATTTATTAAGGAAGAATTAGAGGAGGTGGCCAAGGACTACTGTGAGGCTAATGACCTCTTCTACTACAACTTAATCGATCCCCTCGTCCAACATATCGCTAAGGAAGCGGACCAGGCCCCCCGGCAGAAACCAGGTAACAAGAAAGCCTTGGACAAGGACTACTACCGGCGGATCGAAGCCATTGAATTCGCGGTCAAAAACGATGATGGCAAACATCCCGCTGACTTCAAGAAGGCGGATATTGTTCTCTTAGGGATCTCACGTACCTCGAAGACCCCGCTCAGTCTCTTTCTCGCCAACCAGGGATACAAGGTCACCAACCTCCCCCTGGTTCCCGAAGCCCACTTACCTGAAGAGCTCTATGAGGTTGACCCTGAAAAAATTATCGGACTAACCAATGATGTCAATGTCCTCAACAAGTTTCGAAGGGAACGCCTCCGCTCTTACGGCATCCAGGAACTAGGCCGCTATAGCGACGACCAGCGTATCCAAAAAGAACTGGACTATGCGGATCAGATTTACGCTGAACTCGGCTGTCCAGTCATCAATGTCGCTGACCGAAGCATCGAAGAAACCGCCACCCTCATCCTCATGTTCCTCAATTTCCAGGAAAAAGAAGCTGAAGAATGAGACTCTGATAACAGTCGCTAAGGAGTGGATGGCTGAAGCGAACTATGAAAAATTGTTGACAATATTTTTTCATAGTTCATAGTTGGGTTCGCAAGTCTAAATGCCAAGTCTCATACCCTGTATATGAAGTGGATGTCAGATCTGACTTTGGAAACATTTTTTTGAAAGAAGTTCGTTATTAGAAAAAACAGTGGATCTTTTTATCCCAGTCTCTTTTCTGCTAATTTTGATGATTAGTAACTAATAATTGATTTCTACCAATTATTTTTGAGCAGGAGTGGAGCTTTGAATTTGATCGTTAGCCATGAATAAGCAAGCGATGTGAATTAGGGATAGTTGGCTTTAGCCTTACTAGCCCTTTGAAGCTCGCTAGGCGAGAGACCTTGGCTCGAGCCGATGCCATGGCTTTTTAACGATCAAATTCAAAAAACGTAACGGATGCTCAGTACTACCATGTGCATCATCTAAAATTGAAGACCGCCAAGTCACACTTAATTGTAGTAACTTGGCGGCCTTTTGTTTTTAGTGCTTAAATCCGATTTTCTTCATAGAGGAAACGGAATTGGTCGAGGGCGACGACATTGGTGTCGGTAAAGAAGTCCATGAAATTCTGACGCTTAGGCGTAACGACCACAAAGAGGCCGAGAATGGGCAAATTCGTCAGGATCAGCTTACCTAAACCTTCGCGGACAAAACAGGTGCCGAAATTCAGGCGGTACTGGTCTGCCTTAACGACCTGGAGCTTGAAGAGGGCCTTGCCCAGAGTCTGACCGTTTAATAGATATGAGGCCAGGCTAAAGTAGATCACTAAGACCAGCTGACCTGCTAAATAAGTCACTAAGGGCCACTGGACTAGGTAGGCATCAGGCAGGAAGGTCAGGACGCAGGCCAGGAGGATGGCTTGGAGGGCCCCCACAAAGATGAGGTCCACGAGAAAGGCCCAGAGCCGGATCCAAAAGCCAGCATAGAGTTTGCGGCTAAAGCCGTTGACCAGGTTGCGGTCGACATGGCGGCGGTAGGACATGAGCAGGTCTTGGCCCGATAGTTTCTGAGCCTTCTTTTGCTTATCATGTCGGACGGCCTCTGCCTCCCCTTCTAAACGGCCGTGGTAGAGCTGGTCATTGAGTTGGGGCAGAGGTCCTTGGAGCTTGTCATCTCTTTCCTTGGCCATCTTTAAACACCTCCGTAGAGATAGTAGGCTTGAGGGGTGTTTTGGTGGAGGGCCTGGCCTTGGATACTTTCCCAGTTAGGGATGACGCTTTTGAGATCCAAGGATTTGGAGAAGAGACCGAGGATGGAGTCCATTTCGGAAGCCTTAGGTGTCACATCGACGACTTCAGCTTCTTCTAAGGATTGGTCTTTTTTGAGGGCAGCTAGGGCATCGGCCTGGTAGCCCATCTCATCGATGAGGCCATTATCTTTCGCCTGCTTGCCGGAATAAACCCGCCCATCCGCTAACTTGCGGACTTGGTCTTCTTCCATGCCACGACCATCTGCGACGATGCGCACGAATTCATCGTAGGATTCCTTGATCAGGCCATCAAAGATCTTCTTCTCTTCGTCAGAGGCATCCTTGAAGGGACTGCCCATATCCTTCTGGTCACCAGACTTGTAGACTTCCATCTTGAAGCCGTGTTCGTCCATGAAGTCCTTGACATTGAGCGAGGACATGATGACCCCAATAGAGCCGGTGGTTGTATTGTTATCAGCAAAGATCTTATCCCCTGCCATGGAGATCATATAGCCCCCGCTGGCTGCCATTGAACCCATGCTGACATAGATCGGCAACTGGCGGTCGTCTTTTAAGTCTTTAAGGGCGCGGTACAGTTCCTGGCTATGGTAGGTCGTCCCACCTGGGGAATCAACAACTAGGAGCAAGGCCTTGACGCTGTCGTCTTCCTTGAGGTCAGCAATCTGGTCCAGGACTTCCTGGTGGCGGTAGCCGGGCCCTTGCAAGCTAGAGCTATTGCCTGTATCCGCTATGGTCCCTTCCACCTTGAGGACGGCAATCCGTTGACTCGGATTCCCGCTCTCAAGCACCTCTTCCTTACCCGCAAAGGGCTTGCTCAATTCCTCCCAATTGACTTCTTTGAGCCGTTCTTGGCTTTGTCGGTGGCTAGCAAGTCCGAGAATCAAGAGTAAAGCAGCCACAATGACCAAAATCCATGATTTGGCTTTCATTTACAAGCTCTCCTTCCTTTGACGCTTAAATTGTAGCTTAGTCCACATCGATGCGAGTCACTTCAAGACTCAAGTCGTTTAATTGCTCTTGGGAAACTTCACTAGGCGCATTTGTCAATGGATCGAAGGCGCGGCCATTCTTAGGGAAGGCCATGACTTCACGGATATTATCTTCACCGGCTAAAAGCATCACTAAACGGTCGAGACCAATTGCTAAGCCGCCGTGTGGTGGGAAGCCGTATTCCAAAGCGTCCAGTAAGAAGCCGAATTGCTCATTGGCGCTCTCTTCGCTGAAGCCTAATGCTTCTAACATTTGCAATTGGATATCTTTTTGGTGGATACGGATGGACCCGCCCCCGATTTCATAGCCGTTGAGGACGATGTCATAGGCTTGAGCATAGACCTCTTCAGGTTGGCTGCTTAACTTGTCGAGATCTTCTTCATTAGGCATGGTGAAGGGGTGGTGCATGGCATTATAGCGGCCTTCTTGTTCATCATACTCGAGCAATGGCCAATTCACGACCCAGAGGAAGTTGAATTGATTCTTGTCCATCAAGCCTAGTTCACGGGCAAATTTCAGGCGAATTTCGGACAGAGATTGGTGGACCACACTGGCCTTGTCAGCTAAGAAGAGGAGGATATCCCCTGCTTCTGCTTGGAGACGGTCCACAAGTGGTTCTGGGTTTTCCTTGAAGAATTTACCAATCGGACCAGTCAAGCCGTCTTCACTCACCTTGATCCAAGCGACCCCTTTAGCGCCGTAAGTGCTGGCGAAGTCAGTTAAGCCGTCTAAGTCCTTACGAGAGTACTGGTCAGCTGCACCTTTGACATTGATCGCTTTAACCATACCCCCGTTTTCGATGGCTTGGTTGAAGACCTTCAATTCATACTGACTCACCACGTCTGAAACATCCACTAACTTCATGCCGAAACGGGTGTCGGGTTTGTCTGTCCCGTAATAATTCATGGCGTCATCATAGGAAATAATCGGGAAGTCTTCGGTAATTTCAATGCCCCGGGTTGCTTTCATGACATCTTTAAGCATGGCTTCGACGATCTCACGAATTTCTTCCTGGCTGAGGAAGCTGGTTTCCAAGTCCACTTGGGTAAATTCTGGTTGGCGGTCCCCCCGCAAGTCTTCATCACGGAAGCAACGAACGATTTGGTAGTAGCGGTCCATACCTGAAGCCATCAGCAATTGTTTGAAGAGCTGAGGTGACTGAGGTAGGGCATAGAATTCACCAGGGTGGACACGGGAAGGAACTAAGTAGTCGCGGGCGCCTTCTGGTGTTGACTTGGTCAGGTAAGGCGTTTCAATGTCCAAGAAGCCTTCTTTTTCAAGGAAGCGACGGATGGCTTGGGTGACCTTCGCACGTAGGACAATATTAGCGTTCATTTCAGGACGACGGAGGTCCACATAGCGGTATTTCAAGCGGATATCATCGTTCACATCGATGTCGTCCTCTACCATAAATGGTGGGGTCTTAGCCTTATTTAAGATGGTCAGGTCTTTGACCATGACTTCGATGTCCCCATTCTTAATCTTAGGGTTGACCATGTCTTCGTCCCGGTTGATAACATCGCCGGTCACTTCAATAACATATTCAGACCGCAATTTCTCCGCTTGGTCGAAGTGGTCCCCTAAGTTTTCTACGTTGAAAACCACTTGAACGAAGCCTTCACGGTCTCTCAAGTCAACGAAGATTACCCCACCAAGGTCCCGGCGTTTTTGTACCCAGCCCTTGAGTGTGACCGTCTGGCCGACTAATTCTTTAGATACGTTTCCACAATATATTGTACGTTTCATCTTATTCCTCCTTATGCATTAGCATGAAAACTTGCAATAACATCTGAAAATTGTTCTTTAATTTGGTCAATGGCGAATTTTTTCTCCTCGCCTGAAGCCATGTCTTTAACATTGAGGGCCCCTTCTTCTAATTCGCTCTCACCCAGAGTCATCACGAACTTAGCGCCCAACTTATCGGCATCCCGGAATTGCTTGCCCGGCTTGCGGTGCTTGTAATCGAGCTGGCAGGAATAGCCCTGTTGGCGGATGGCCTCAATTAAAGGCAGGCTGTTTTCAACCTGGATCCCTGGAATAGTCACCAAGTAGACATCTAAAGGATCCGTGTCAGGCAAGGCCACTTCTTGGGCTTCCAAGAGGAGCATGAGCCGCTCTAAACCGATCGCAAAGCCAAAGCCAGGCACATCCTGCTTCCCATCAGAGAGTTCCTTGACAAGTCCCGAATAAGACCCGCCCCCGCAGATAGTGGTTTCTGCTCCGAAAACTTCATTCTTGGTCATGATCTCAAAGATGGTATCTTGGTAGTAGTCCAAGCCCCGGACCATATTGGCATCGATCCGGTAAGGAATCACTAATTGATCGAGAAGGCTTTGGACTAGGTCAAAGCGTTCCTTAGACTCTTCGGATAAGAAGTCCAGAATACTTGGTGCGTCCTTAACAATTTCCTTGTCCTTAGGGTCCTTACTATCGAGGACGCGCAGAGGATTCTTGTGGAGCCGGGTCTTAGAGTCCTCGCTCAATTGGCCTTCAAAGGGTTCCAGGTAATCAATGAGAGCCTGGCGGTAGGCTATACGTGAATCGATATCGCCCAGTGAGTTAATCACTAATTCCAGGTCAGAAATCCCTAAGCCTGTGAGAATTTCCCAAGCCAGGGCGATGGTTTCCACATCAATGAGGGCCTGGGAATCGCCGAAGACTTCCACTCCTAATTGGTTGAACTGGCGCTGGCGCCCACCCTGGGGCCGCTCATAGCGGAACATGGGGCTCAGATAGTAGACCTTGTAAGGATGATGGTGTTCGGGGCCATAGAGTTTGTTTTCAATATAGGCCCGAACAACCGGTGCCGTCCCTTCTGGCTTGAGGGCAATATGGCGGTCGCCCTTATCTTTAAAGTCATACATTTCCTTAGAAACCACGTCTGAGGTCTCCCCTACTCCCCGTGCGAAGAGTTCATAGTGCTCAAACATCGGTGTTCGAATTTCACGGAAGCGGTAGCGGCTCAGGATATCCCTGGCCTTGTCTTCTACATAATGCCACTTGGCAATTTCTTCAGGTAAAATATCCACCGTTCCTTTTGGTCGCTGAATCATTCACATCCCCCTTAATCATTCCATAAAAAAATCCCTATCCTGAAAAACAGGATAAGGACGAAAGTTTCGTGGTACCACCTTAATTATTCTAGCTATCGACTAGAAATCTCTAGCGCGTAACGTGCGCAACGGAGTCTTCACTCACCTCCAGAGTGTCCAACTTAAGACAAGAATAAATGCTTGCACCCTCCGCATTCTCTCTAAGGATTCTCTCCTTAAGTCATTCTCTTTCAACGGTTTTATCAGTAACTAGCTTAACCAATCTTTAGACAAAAGTCAATTTAAAAATCTTCCCCAACTGGGACTTTTTATTTCGTAGTGAGAGATAGAAGCTAGCTTTGGTCCAGAGCCAAGTAACAGCTGACTTCAGGATCAGCCCCTATCTTTTTTATCTTTTGAATTGCGCTCTTTTTAATTAAAGGGTAAACTTATAGAAAGAAGTCATTCAGAAAGGGGGTTGAATATGAACTGGAAAGACCACTGGGAAGCCAGGCGGGGGCATTATTTTATCTACAGCTTAGTGGTCGTCCTGGTCTTGTTGGGGGCTTTTTTAACGATTTTTCATCTAAGCCAAAACCAGCAGAAGAAGACCCAGGCTGACCTGATCAACCTCCGCCAAGGGCCCGGTATTACCTATGACATCAAGGAACAGGTCAAGAAGGGAACGGGCTACCAAGTGATGCGGGAGGCCAATGACTGGCTCTATGTCCGCCTAGCCAATGGACAGACGGGTTGGCTGCCTAGCTGGCTTATGCCCCAGGGCCAAGATGACAAGGACCGGGGCTTTATCGCAACCGTGATCAACGACCAGGTCCCTATCCTCTCTAAGGCCAAAGATGGCGACAAGGTCGGCGAAGCTAAGCAAGGTGATAAGTTTACCATCCTTTACCAAGACAAGGGGTGGATCCAAGTCCAATTCCAAAATGAAACCGCCTGGATCGACCAGAGCGCCATTGACATCACGCCCGGGACCATTGCTAACGAGTACATTGCCAGCCTATCTGAAGACGAACAGGCAGCCGTCGATAACTTACTCAAAGATTATCCGGCTAAAGTCGTCGCTACCGCAGCTGGCGTCAATATCCGGGAGGCACCGACCAATGAGTCTGATGTCATCTACAAGGGCAAGATGAACGAAGGCTTCGCCTATCTGGGCCAAGAGGACGTCTACTATAAGGTCAAGACCAAAGACGGCCAGGAAGGTTACCTGGCCAACTGGCTGGCCAAGTCCGATGCCACGGAAATGGCCAAGAAAGCTCAAGAAGCAGAAACCACGACCAGCCTCAGTCAAAAAACTATCGTGCTCGACCCAGGCCACGGGGGTAAGGACCCGGGCGCTATTTCCGATGATGAAAAAGTCTATGAAAAAGACGTTGCCCTAGCCTCGGCCCAGATCCTCAAGGAAAAACTGGAAGCGGCCGGTGCCAAGGTCATCATGACCCGGGAGGACGACCAATTCATCGAACTGGCTGACCGGGGTCGACTCTACAATGAAGTCAACGGCGACCTCTTCCTCAGCCTCCACTACGATTCGGCAGCTGAAGCGACCGTCAGCGGTAATACCATTTACTATTACGATGAAGCCTCGATTCCAGTAGCCCAAGAGCTCCAAAGTCAGCTCATCGAACAGATGAATGTGCCCAATAATGGGATCGAATTCGGGAACTTCCAGGTCATCCGGGACTCCCACCCACCTGCCCTTCTCTTAGAGCTCGGTTACATGTCCAACCCTAATGATGTGCAGAAATTTAGCCAAAAAGACTACCACGAGCGGGTCGCCCAAGCCGTCTACAACGGCCTGGTCTGCTACTTCCAAGAAGATGGCAATAGCCAGGGCCAGAGCGTCCCAACCTCTAGCGATCAAAAGCAAGCAAATGAAAACGCCTCAGCAGCTCCATAAAAAGCTGCTAAGGCGTTTTTTTATTTTAAGCTTTAGGAGGACGTTGGTCCAGGTTGCGGATCAAGCGGCCCCGTTCGTCATAGACATGGTCGCGGGCTTTTTGGCTGCTGGCCATGCTCAAGATCAGGCGGTCGCGGTAGGGTTCAGCTAATTCGTCAAAGAGAAATTCCTCATCGTGGAGGTTGTATTTCTTGCGGTTGGCTTCATTTTCACCTTCAGAACGGAGTTTGTACTGGCGGCTAGGAAGTTCTTGGTCGCTTTCTTCCTTTTCCACCCGGTAGACATAGTTGTCGTCATCGTAGGTGATCTCTAAGGCGCCGGTATTGGTGCGCTCGTAGTTAACATTGTCGTACTTGTCCTTCTGCAGCTCCCACCAGGCCTTGATACCCTCGATAGCTTCTTCTTCGCTCTTGTAAGAACCGTGTTGTTTACGGACGCCGTGGCGTTTGTTTTCCCAGTAAACCGTGTAAATTGTTTGTGTCATTTCTGGTCTTCCTTTCTTTGCGAGGCCGTGGCCTCAGTTTCATCTAAGTGGAGTAAAGCGAGGAGGCTGGCCTTGTCCACTTCCTGGTAGTCTCCCCGGTCCAGATTAGGGTCTAAGCGCAAGCCGCCCATGCGGAGTCGCTTGAGATAGGTCACTTCCTTACCGACCGCTTGGAACATCCGCTTGACCTGGTGGAACTTCCCTTCGTGGAGGATGAGACGAATCTGGCTCCTCCCAGAATCCAGGTCGACCTGGTCAATAAAGAGTTCCGCGGGCAGGCAAGTTTCTCCTTGGTCGATGGCCAAACCGGAAGCAAAAGCCTCCTGGTCGTCAGCAGTCACGATACCTGCAATTTCCGCATAGTATTCCTTGTCCACCTTCTTGCGTGGGGACAGGAGGTCATGGCTGAGCTGGCCATCATTCGTGATCAAAAGCAGGCCTTCCGTGTCCTTATCCAAGCGCCCCACAGGAAAGGGATCGTAGATTTGGACCAGGTCTTGGGGCAGAAGATCGGTAACAATGGCTGTCTGCCCGTCCTTAGTCGTGGACAAATAACCGCCTGGCTTGTGCAAGATAAAATAAATGAAGGGTTGGTAGCGGACGCTCTCCCCATCCAAGCTGACCTGGTCCCGGTCTGGATCCAAATGTTGGTCAACTTTTTTAAGCGTCTGACCGTTCACTTGGACGCGCCCTTTTTTGATGGCTTGCTTGGCCTCCTTGCGGCTCAAGAGCGTGTAATTAGCAATTAATTTATCTAAGCGCATAGCTGGCCTCCTCCACTTTTTTGATCTTATTCTATTTTAACATAAGTCTAAATAAAAAGCCTGGCCTAGCCCAGTAAAAAAGGAGACAGGACAAAAACTGTCTCCCTATTTTTTATCAAATGAGTAAAGGATTAGAAGAGCCCTTCAATAGTACCGTCTTCTTTAATATCCATCTTCATAGCAGCTGGTTCTTTTGGTAAACCTGGCATAGTCATCACGTCCCCAGTCAGGGCAACAATAAAGCCGGCCCCAATCTTAGGTACAAATTCGCGGATATGGATATCGAAGTCTGTTGGACGGGCCACCTTACTTGGGTCATCACTCAGCGAATACTGGGTCTTAGCCATACAGATTGGTAAATGCCCCCAACCATTCTTCTCGAAATCAGCAATTTGTTTTTCAGCCTTGGATTCATAAACGACGCCGCGTCCCCCATAAACCTTAGTTACAATGGCATCGAGTTTTTCTTTAATGCTGGTATTTTCAGCATCGTATAGAGGCTTGAATTCTGGTTGACCGGATTGGTCGATCAGTTCAACGACTTCCTTGGCTAGGTCAACGCCACCTTCGCCACCATTTTCCCAGACAGATGCTTTGACGAATGGCACATTGAGTTGGTCACAAGCTTCTTGAACTGCTGCGATTTCTGCGTCGGTATCGGCAACGAATTCATTTAAAGCCACAACAACTGGAACATTGTAGCCTTGCATGGTTTCGATGTGTTTTTCTAAGTTAACCACACCGGCTTTTACAGCTTCCACGTCTTCACCGGCATCCTTCAATTCTTTCTTCGGAATGCCCCCGTGCATCTTCATCGAACGGATGGTGGTTACAATAACCACAGCATCAGGTGTCTTACCGAGGTTAGGCGTTACAATGTCCATGAATTTTTCCCCACCTAGGTCGGCACCGAAACCAGCCTCTGTTACCGCATAGTCAGCTAACTTCAAGGCTGCCTTGGTCGCGATAATGGAGTTACAACCATGGGCGATATTAGCAAATGGTCCCCCGTGAACTAAGGCCGGCGTATGTTCTAGGGTTTGCACCAAGTTAGGTTCGATCGCATCTTTCATAATTAAGGTCATGGCACCCGCACACCCTAATTGTTCAACCGTTACAGGTTCCTTGTCCCGGGTTTCTCCAATAACGATCCGGTTGAAGCGGTCTCTCAGGTCACTTAAGTCAGTAGCTAAGCAGAGGGCTGCCATCACTTCGGAAGCCACCGTGATATCAAAACCATCCTCGCGTGGGTAACCGTTCCCTGGGCCACCTAGCCCCACGACCACATGGCGTAAGTTCCGGTCATTCATGTCAACGACACGCTTCCAAGTAATCCGGCGGTTGTCAATGTTTAATTTATTGCCTTGGTGGATGTGGTTATCAATCACAGCTGATAGTAGGTTGTTGGCAGTTGTAATGGCATGCATGTCGCCGGTAAAGTGCATATTGATATCTTCCATCGGCACAACTTGGGCATAACCCCCACCGGCAGCGCCGCCCTTCAAGCCAAAAGTCGGTCCAAATGAAGGTTCACGAAGAGCCACCATGGATTTCTTCCCAATTTTTTGTAGGGCATCCCCTAGACCAACTGTAATGGTGGTCTTCCCTTCACCAGCTGCCGTTGGATTGATAGCGGTGACAAGGATTAACTTACCATCTTCTCGATCTTGGATTTGATCCAGGGTTCTTTGAGGGATTTTGGCCTTATAGAGTCCGTATTGGTCTAAATCGCTTTCCTTAAAGCCGAGGCCTTCAGCAATTTCAGTGATTCGCTTCGGTTCATTTTGTTGGGCAATTTGAATATCCGTTAACATATAATGACTCCTCCTTTAAAATTAACTATACACATTATATCATTTTTAAGCGCTTTCACAAGTAGATTGCTTCTTTTTGCTGAAAGTCCGAAAACCATCTTAAGAAGCAAGCCAAAAAAAATCGAGAAATTAAAGCCTTTTAGACTTTAAGTGCACTCCTACTTTCTTAACAAAAACAATTATTGTATAATTCCTTTCAACTGGACTCTCAGGCTTTTCTAGGGAGTTTTTGCTATAATAAGTTTATTAGAATTAAAGGAGGACTGTTCGAACCGATGACCTTGCATTTAATTAAAGCCCTCAAGTACGGGGTGGCGACCTTCTTTGCCATCTTCCTGGCCCAGTGGCTCCATTTAGACTATGCGGTTTCGGCTGGCATTATCGCCATCCTGACCTTAGCTGACACTAACCAACAGACCGTCCACTACATCGGAAATATTAGTCTGGCCATGGTCTTAAGCTTGACTGTTGCCAGCCTGCTTTTTTATTACCTAGGATTTACCGTTTGGGTCTTTGCCCTCTATCTTTTGATCACTTATCCACTGGCCGCCTGGATGAAGTCGGGGAATGCCATTGCCCCTTGTGCGGTATCGGTCTCCCACTTGCTTTTGGACCAGACCGTAGCTTTTCCCGACTTGATGAACGAGTTTCTACTTCTCATCATCGGGACTGGGATCGCCCTCTTGGTTAACTTTCTCCAGCCTTCCCACCAAAAGGAAATGGCCCAGTTAAAAGAGGCGATTGAAGACCGAATGCGGACGGTGCTCTGCTCCTATGCTGATCAATTGGACCGAGGCACTTTCTTTGAGCAGGATCACTTTGTTTTGGCCCTCCACGAACTCAGCCAGCTCATCCAAGATGGGCAGGGTCTGGCTGCCCGGGAGAATGCCAACCGGATGAACCAGGATACCCTATACTTTAAGCAATATTTTGCCATGCGCCAGGCCCAAAGCAATGTCCTCTACCAGATAGCGGAGAGCTTGCAGCGGCTCGACCAGAAGACCTCCCAGCACCAGGATTTGGCCCAGTTCCTCATCAACGTCTCCGAACAGCTGAACGAGCGCAATCCCGCTTTGGGACTAAGCGCAGAATTGGACCAGCTCATTAAGACTTACCGGGAGAGCGAACTGCCCCAGACCCGCAAAGAATTTGAGCTCCGGGCTACCCTTTTTGCGATCTTGACAGATTGCAAAAAATTCTTATAATTAAAGAAAAACTTCTACTATGAAAGCAATTTTATCTATTCACATTAAAAGGAGAATCTCACCATGAAAGAAGCCTTGATCAACATTGACTATACCAACGATTTTGTCGCGGATGATGGCAGTCTAACCTGTGGCCAACCCGGACAAGACATCGAAGACACGATCTGCGACTTGACGAAAGACTTTATCCAAAGCCAAGAATTTGTGGTCTTTGCCATCGATAGCCACCAAAAAGATGACCCCTACCATCCCGAGAGCAGGCTCTTCCCTAGCCATAATATCCAAGGCAGCCAGGGACAAGAGCTCTACGGACGCCTGGCTGACATCTACCAAGAGGCCAAGGACCTGGCCCATGTCTACTATATGGAAAAGACCCGCTACTCCGCCTTTGCGGGGACCAATCTCGATATGAAACTGCGGGAGCGCCATATCCAAACCCTCCACTTAGTTGGGGTCTGCACCGATATTTGTATCCTCCATACCGCTGTGGACGCCTATAATCTGGGCTATCAATTAGTGATCCACCCCACAGCCGTAGCAAGCTTCAACCAGGCAGGCCACGATTGGGCCCTAACCCACTTCGAGACCTGCCTAGACGCTAAAATTGTCGACTAGGCATGGCAGTTAAATCATTTACAACAAAGGAGTCTTATTATGAATTCACAGCAAAAAGTCCTCGATCATCTCTTAAAAGCGGATGGTGCTTACCTGTCTGGACAGAAGCTGGCTGAAATATTAGGGGTTTCTCGCAATGCCATCTGGAAGGCTATCCAAGCTCTCAAAGACCAGGGCTATCAAATTTCTTCGACCCCCAACAAGGGCTACCGGCTAGAAAGCCTGAGCGATGATTTGGACCCCCAACAAATCGATTACTTCCTCAAGCAGGCAGTCGGCCCGTTCGACATAGCCTATGAGATCCGCCCCAGCATGAGCTCGACTAACGACTTGATGAAAGAGGCCCTAGCCCATAGCCAGGCGGATTATCTCTTGTACGCCACCCAACAGCAGACCAAGGGCCGAGGACGGCGAGGCAAGGCCTATTATTGCGACCTGGCAGAAGGCCTCTACTTTACCCTGGCCCTCCGCCCCCAAAAGGTGAAACTCCAGGACGTACCTATGTACACCATCCTGGCAGCGACTGCTGTTGTCGAGACCATTGAAAGCTATGTCAACGACCAGTGCGAGATCAAGTGGGTTAACGACATCTTCTACCACAAGCGCAAGGTAACTGGCATCTTGAGCGAAATGATTAGCTCTATTGAAGCGGCCGATACCTCCGCAGTCATGATTGGAATTGGGATCAACCTAGCGGGTTCCTTTGAAAATTCAGACCCCGCTGTCCAAGACGTCGCAGGAACTATTTTTGGTCAAGAAACGCCAGAAAACTTCAATATCAACCAATTTTTAGCACAAATTGTGAGCCGAATCTTGACCTACCATGCCAACTTCGATGACAAGGCCTTCTTCCCCTTATACAAGGACCGGCTCATGGGCGTAGGCAAGGAGGTTTCCTACCAGTACAATGGCGACTGGCAGTCCGGTGTCATCGTCGGCGTCAACCCCGAAGGCCAGCTAATCATTGCCAAAGCCAATGGCAAAAAAGAAATCCTCTATGGCCAGGATATCCATTTCTCTAGCCAGCAATTCCGCGATTTGTAAAGAGGGTGTGAGAGGATGCGGGAGAAAGGGACCTCTGGAGTAAAAGGCCTGAGAAGGCTGAAAGCCTTCGACGGACTTTTGCGAAGAGGAGCCCTTTCTGCATCCTCGAACCCGACTAGGAGGGTGTGAGGGAGCGCGGGTAGAAGTGGACCTCTGGAGCAAAGCGACAGAGAAGAGTGAAAGTCTTCGGCGGCGCTTTGTGAAGAGGAGCCACTTCTGCGCGACCGAACCTGACTGCAGGGTGTGAGACTTGGCGGTTAGACTCGGATGTTTGGAGTAAGTCAATCGAACAGCTAGGCCACCAATCGATTACTAAAGATAACTAAAAAGCAGCTGGACCTAATACAGGAGCCAGCTGCTTTTTAATCGCTCTCAGTGGTCAATCGACCTAATAAACGAGTCTTATCCAATTGATCAAGTGCAAATCCCCCCTAGTTAAGCCTGGTAGTTCTGACAAAAATTTTGCCAGGCTTGGTAAAGGGCGGCTTGGTCGTCGTCAAGATAGGCGAGGGCCTGGTCCGCAATAGCCTGAGGAATGGGATAGAGGTAAGAAGCTAAGGCACCGGCCATGGAAGCGATGGTGTCGCTGTCCCCACCCAGGGAAACGGCTAGGCGCAAGCAGTCTTCGAAATCCTCGCCATCCCTTACGGCCACTAGGGCTTGGGGGATAGAGTCAGCACAATTAGCATGGAAGCTGTAATGCGGACGTAAGTCTTCAATGGTGAAGTTTAAGTCATAAGCCTGGTCAGCCACTTGCTTGAAGATTTCATCCTGACTAGTCCCCCTCTTGGCCTGGTAGATGGCAAGTGATAAGGTGCGAGCCCCCAGGAAGGCTTCCTCACTGTCATGACTAATCCCAGTCACCACTGATCCCCAAGCGAGAACTTCTTCTTCGCTTCTCGCTAGGTCAGCGACGGGACTGATCCGCATGCCTGCCCCATTGCCGATACTCTGATAGGGCTGGGGAGTCCGACTATAGATCCAGCGGAAAAAGTTCTTCCCATAACCCGCCGTCGGATATTTTCGCCCCCAAGCCTGCATAGACCGCACCGTTTCCTCCTCCAGCAAGGCTAAAAAGTCATCATCCTTAGCCAAGCCCCCTGCTTTTTCTGCAGTCTGCATCAAGGCCTGGCCCACCGCTAGGGTCATGATCGAATCATCCGTTAGATGACAGTCTGGGTGGAAAAGTTCAAAGTCCTTTCCTCGGTAATTATTTAATTCAAAACGTGAGCCTACAATATCTCCAATGATTGCACCTAGCATATCTTTCCCCTCTCTAAAACTTTTCAATTTGTAACTTACTAATTTTAAGTGCATAATAAGGTGGAGGTGATCATAATGAATAATGAACAAGCACTCCAATTGCTTCAAGATGTCTTAAAAGTAAACTCAACCAATGGCAATGAAACTGCCGTGGCCGACCTTATAGAACCTATTTTACAGGAGGCTGGCCTAGAAACCAAACGCTATTCCTATAAGAAGGACCGGACCCAGCTTATAGCAACATTAGATAGTGGCGTAGAAGGCCCGACACTTGGCTTAACCGGCCATATGGATGTCGTTCCAATCGGCGATAACCCTTGGGAGCACGAGCCCTTCGCCGCAGAAATTGAAAACGGGGTTATCTATGGACGAGGCGCCTGCGATATGAAGGGTGGCCTAATTGCCCTAGTCGCAGCAGCCCTTCGACTGAAAGCCGAAAATCTACTTAAAAAGGGAAAAATTATTTTAGTCTTTACGGCGGATGAAGAGATGGGCGGCAAGGGCGCCAAGGATTTAGTCGACCAAGACCTCCTCCCCTATGTCGATGCCCTCATCTGTGCCGAACCAACTAATCTCCAAGTGGCGCGGGCCCACAAAGGCGTCTTCTGGCTGTCGCTTGAAACTCAAGGTCGGACTGCCCACGGATCGACCCCTAAAAAAGGTGTCAATGCCGTAGAAAAAATGATCAAGTGGCTGGACCGGATCGCTCAGACCTACCATGCTGACGACCATGAAGACGATCTCCTCGGCAAGTCGACCATGTCCTTCAACCAAATTTCGGGCGGCAGCGTGGTCAATGTGGTCCCAGACCGTGCCCAAGCCCAGGTGGATATCCGCACCGTGCCTGGCCAAGACCACCCCGAACTCTACGCTAGTTTTGAACAAATCATCAAAGACTTAGAAGCTGAAGATCCTGACTTTAAGGGAGAGATGGACCTCTTCACCAACCTCTACCCCTTGCGGACCGACGACCAAGACCCACTCGTCCAAATTGCGCTCGAGACATCTAAAGAGACCCTCGACCAAGCAGCCGGGCTAGCGGCCTTCAGCGGGGGAACCGACTGCGCAGAATTCATTCGCCATCAAGCCGGTATACCAACCATTATTATTGGCCCCGGCCAAAGCTTACATGAACCCGACGAACACATCACCGTCAGTGAATTCTACCAAAGCATCGCCTGGTACCAAGCCATTATCCGCCAATGGTTTGAACAAAAAGATTAACCATGTCAAATGAAAGAGAGTATGGCCTTTTGCCGTACTCTCTTTTATTAGCTTGACTTTAATAAAGGCTTTCTTTAAACTTATAAGCTAGTTAATTTTAAAAGAAAAGAGGTTCTTATGTTAAAGAAAATCAACCAATTACCTGCTGGCATGTTCCTAGTTCCCATGGTCATCAGCATGGTCTTAATTTCTATTTTCCCCAATATGTACGACCGTTTTGGCGGCACCAGTCAGGCTAGCTTCCAGATGGGGACGCCGGTTGTCATTGGCCTTTTGGTCTTTGCGGCAGGAACGAGTCTCGACCTCAAGCAGATTGTTCCTTTGCTGAAGCGCCACCTGCCCATGATCTTATTTAAATTATTTTGGTCAAGCCTCCTGATCTACTTCTACTATCAGGCTTTTGGGACCCAGGGGATCTTCGGTATTTCGCTTTTGAGCTTTGCTTGTGTGATCTATTCTCTCAATCCAGCTGTAGCCCTAGCCATCCATTCCTCATACGGCGACCAGCATTTTGGAGCGGTTTACGGGATTTTTGGTATCCTGGGTATGTCCTTTACCCCGCTTATCCTCCTGAGCCTGCTTACCGCTGATGGAGGAGCTGGCGGCATTGACTGGAACCCCATTATTTCGATCTTTATCCCTCTTCTTGTAGGAATGGCCCTAGGCAACTTGGATCCTGACTTTGCAGACTTCTTTACGCCAATGATCGGCCGCCTCCTGCCCTTCCTCGGTTGGAACTTGGGTGCCGGCATGCGGATCCAAGACGCCCTGGCCTCTGGTGGCTCGGGCCTCTTGATGACAGTCGCCTTCTTTATTTTGATGCTCCCGCTCATCTTCTTTGACCGCTACGTCACCAAGCAGAATGCGGGCATTGATGGAGCAGCAATTTGGAATGTGGCTGGCATGTCTGTCGCCAACCCAGCGCTCATCGGCCTGACCCTACCCGAAACTTTCGGCGATGATGTGGTAGCCGCGACCGCCATCGTGATGATGGTCTGCATCGCCAGCTCCCTCCTCTCCCCTCTCGTCGCCCAAAAGCTCTACCAAAGAAAAGAGCCTGTAACGAAAGTCGGTTAGGCCTGACTTTTGGAGCAAGTTTTAAAAAAATTCATTAATAAAAAAAGACCGGCCATCATTAGGCCAGTCCACTGATCAAAGGCTAGGATTAGATTCCTGGCCTTTTTTGAAGGGGAATTTTTTGGGCTAAGCGCTCTTGCTCACACCCCTCAGTCGGGTTCGACTTGGCAGGCTTGGAGTGATTTCACAATTAAGGAACAAGCGAATGCTTCGCTCTTATCCTTAATTGCTCCAATCATCCAAGCCTAATCGCCAAGTCTCACACCCTGCTTAGTCGGGTTCAGGCTAGCAGAAATAGCTCCTCTTCGCAAAAATCCGCCAAAGTCCTTCAGACTTCTCTGGCTTTTGGTTCCAGAGTTCTATTTCTCCCGCTAGCCTTCACACCCTACACAGTCGGGGTCGCAAAGGCAGAGAGGGAGTGACTTCAGCAAAGTGGAATGACCGGCTAAAGCCGCTCTTATCCTCTTTGCCTCCAGTCAACCCTTTCTAACCGCCTTTGCTCACACCCTTAGCTAGTCGGGTTCGAGGATGCAGAAAGGGCTCCTCTTCGCAAAAGTTCGTCGAAGGCTTTCAGCCTTCTCAGGCCTTTTACTCCAGAGCTCCCTTTCTAACCGCCTTTGCTCACACCCTTATTCTTCAGAGTCTAAGATGATGGTTACTGGGCCATCGTTAGTTAGGCTAACCTGCATGTCGGCCCCGAATTGGCCTTCTTCAACGTCGAGGTCATAGGCTTCGCGCAGTTTTTGATTGAGGGCCAAGTAGATTTTTTCGCCGTGGTCAGGTTGGGCGGCGTCGACAAAGGAAGGTCGGTTGCCCTTGCGTGTCCGGGCGTAGAGGGTGAACTGGGAGATGGAGAGGATCTTACCGCCTACCTGTTTAATATCCAGGTTGAGCTTGCCCTCTTCATCAGCGAAAATCCGCATTTTAGCAATCTTCCTTGCCATATAGTCCACTGTTTCCTCGTTGTCGTCATCATGGACACCTACTAGGAGCATGAAACCTTCTTGAATAGCGCCCAAAGTCTGGTCGTCAACACTTACAGAGGCTTGGCTAACACGTTGAATAATTACTCGCACAGTCACTCTTCCTTTCTTTTTACTGGGTGGAGGCCCGCTCCACCACATAGACGTCAGGGATATCCTTCACCTTATCAATGATCTTATCTAACTGGTCAATGTTTTGGATAGCCAGGCGGAGGCGGATCTTGGCCATGTTGGTCTTGTGGTCCACATTCCCATTAATATTAGATATCGACTTGGTCAAGGGACTGACCACCTGGATGATTTCATTCAAGAGCCCACTCCGCTCAAAAGCTTCGATGACCAGTTCCACTTCAAAGCTGATATCCGCATCATCCTGGGTATTCTCCCACTCGACTTCAATCAGGCGGTCAGAGAGTTCATCATCCAAGTCGACATTTTTACAGTCGCGACGGTGGACAGAAATGCCCCGTCCCTTGGTAATATAACCAACAATATCATCCCCAGGCACCGGTGTACAACAGTGGGCCAGGCGGAAGAGAAGGTTGTCAGCCCCCTCCACGAAGACACCATCATTATGACGGACCGTCATGGCGGGCTTGCGGTCCTTCTCTTCTTCATCATGGATGACTTCTTCCAGATCCTTCTTATGC
Organism: Aerococcus sanguinicola; assembly: GCF_001543145.1. NCBI lineage: Bacteria > Bacillati > Bacillota > Bacilli > Lactobacillales > Aerococcaceae > Aerococcus > Aerococcus sanguinicola. Next base: position 1,972,749 of record NZ_CP014160.1, read on the forward strand.
AACTCTTCCCGGCGCTTGGCCCGAGCCTTCTCCGTTAAACGATTGGCCACAGCCGAAGCCGAAAGTTCACCAAAACCAACTGCCGCAAAGAGGTCGTCTAAGGAAGAAAAGTTAAAGCGTTCCAAGAGGTCAGCCTGCTTGGTCTTGGTATAGAGGTCCTTGAAGGCAAAGCCGCTCTCGTTGACCGCATCTTCGACTGCTTGTCGACCTTTTTCTAGGTTCTCTTCCCGGTCTAAGAGCTTGAAGAAACGCTTAATCTTGTTCTTGGCCCGGTTGGTTGCCACTAGGTTGACCCAGTCTCGACTAGGACCAGCGGAATTCTTCGAGGTTAGGATTTCCACAATATCGCCATTCTCTAGCTTATAGTTGAGCGGGACAATTTTAGAATTGACCTTAGCTCCGATGGTTTTATTCCCTACCTCTGTGTGGATCTGGTAGGCAAAGTCCAGCGGTCCTGCCCCTGACGGTAACTCTTGGACGTCGCCTTGGGGGGTGAAGACGTAAACCTTGTCCTTGAAAATGTCTTCCTTGACGCTTTCTACAAAGTTTTCTGCGTCAACCGAATCATCTTGGAGGTCTTGGATTTGTTGGAACCAGGCGATCTGGTCGTCTAAGTCATCCTTTTCTACTTCACCGGTAACGCCCTTCTTATAGGCCCAGTGCGCAGCCACCCCGTATTCGGCAACTTCATGCATCTGGTAGGTGCGGATCTGAATTTCAACCGGGACTCCCTTATCCCCTAATACCGTGGTATGGAGGGACTGGTACATGTTGGCCTTGGGCATGGCGATATAGTCCTTGAAGCGGTTAGGCAGGGGCTTCCAGTTGGTGTGGACAACCCCCAGGACGGCATAACAATCCTTGACCGTATCGACCAGAACCCGGATAGCTAGGAGGTCGTAAATTTCCGAGAACTCCTTCTTCTGCTTCTTCATCTTCCGGTAGATGGAATAGATATGCTTAGGCCGCCCATAGATTTCGAAGGGTTCCGCAATGACCCCTTCCATCTGGGCTTGGAGTTTTTCAATAGTTTCATTGATGTAGTTCTCCCGCTCATCCCGCTTGGCATTCATTAAGTGAACAATTTGATAGTAGGCTTCCGGATTAATATAACGCAAGCAGGTATCTTCTAATTCCCACTTGATCTGGCTCATCCCTAAGCGGTCAGCCAGCGGGGCATAGATCTCCAGCGTTTCTCTGGAAATACTGACTTGCTTTTCGGGCTTATGCCACTTGAGGGTCCGCATATTGTGGAGCCGGTCAGCTAATTTTACCATAATTACGCGGAGGTCATTGGCCATGGCGAGGAGCATTTTTTGGTGGTTTTCCGCCTGCTGCTGCTCCTGGGACCGGTATTTCAGCTTCCCTAATTTGGTTACCCCGTCCACCAGAGTCGCCACTGTATCGGAGAAGAAATAGGCAATATCATCCAAGGAAATGCCCGTGTCTTCCACCACATCATGGAGAAAACCGGTCGCCACCGTGTCAGGATCCATGTGCAGTTCCGCTAGAATCGAAGCCACCTGGATAGGATGGGTAAAGTAAGGCTCTCCCGATTTGCGAACTTGGTCACGATGGGCCCGCTCAGCAAAATCAGCCGCCTTAGAGACAAAGGCCAGCTTATCTTCTGGCATATAGGACTTGCAGAGGTCCAATACTTCTTCTTTAGTATAATTTTGTTTTTCAGACATCAAACCTACCCCTTTCTAATTACATCTCAATACCGCGGACAGTCTTAGGTAAGCTATGGCAGTTTAGATGTCTTTTGATGAATGGTTTAACTCATATTTTACCATATCTGAGAGGATAATGAGAAGTATTCCTTTAAATGGAATCCTTAGTCGCTTCCGCCCGCCCCTTAATGGCATAGATACCAAACCAGTCGCCCCGGCGGACGATCTCTTCGATACGGAAATCTGCTTGGATCAGGGCCGCCTTGACCGCTTCAAATTCCTTATAGTAGATGCCCGAGAGGATGAACTTCCCTTGAGGCTCAAGGCAGTCATAGGCTTGGGGGATGAGCGGGATCAAAATATCAGCCAAGATATTAGCCGTGATCAGGTCGACGGGGTCAGCAATCCCGCTTAGCTTATCATTAGCCCGAGCCGAACACCGGTCGGCCACCTGGTTGACTTCAAAATTTTTCTGGGCAATGGGAATGACTTGCTCATCATAGTCAAAGGCCTGGACGGACCGGGCCCCCAGCTTAGCTGCTGCAATGGCAAGGATCCCTGAACCGGTGCCCACATCATAGACCCGGTCCTCTGCTTCAAGATAGCTTTCCAGAAGTTGGAGGGAGAGCTGGGTAGTGGCATGGTCCCCGGTCCCAAAAGCCATTTCTGGGTCCATATAGATAGGAATCAAGGCCTGGCTCTCTTCTTCTTGCCAAGAAGGAATAATATGAATAAAACGACTGATCACTGTGGGCTGGTAGTAACGCTTCCATTCTTCCTCCCAGTTGGTCTCCGCCAATTGACCAATCGCGATCTCTTCTTCGCTATAGGCTGGGTCTAAATCCCTCATAGCTGCTAGGAGGGCCTGGCCCAGATCTTCTTTGGACCAAGCCGTATCAGAAAAATAGCCCACCACCTGGGGAAAGCACGGATAAGCCTGGCGCTTGGCCTCTAACTTAACCACTGATCCTTCCTCTTCTAGCGCATCAAAATCCTTGACATCTTGGATCAGAGCCCCCTGTGAGCCCAGTGCCAGCAAGCTATCCGACATCTGGTCGGAATCTCCGTATTTGACGTCGATTGTCACTTCATAGAATCCCATTAATATACCTCCAATGAATAGCGTTCTTTGTTTCCATAGCGGTTGACTGCCTGACGCTGGGCAACATCTTGCCTCACTGCCTCATGAGGCCAGGTCAAATCGAGCGTCTCCCGCTCACCCCGGTCCAGTTCGCGCAACTGTTGGTCAGCTTGGCGGAGGGTATAGCGCATCCATTTGAGAAGCACTTGGACATAGTCGCCCGTATAAGTCCCATTGCCTAGGTTAGGTGCCAGAATAAAAATCCCCGGCTGCAAACTAATATCTTTGCTATAATAACCAAAACGAAAAGTTAAACTTAAATATGCAAATTCATTACTTTGCTTATTTAAAGCATCTCGCATCATATGATCCGAAGCCGGGCCCTGCCGACTGGGCAGGTGGACCTGGAGAATAATCCCTGTACTCCTCTCATCATAGGTTAATTGCCAGGGAAACTGGAAGCGTATGCCCTGCCACTCCTGGTATAAGTATTCAAATAAGCTCTTTTCGGTCATCTGTCCACACTCCTTTTGGTCATTGCTTGCCCTATCTTGGGGCCTTCACTTCTCTCTATTATAGCCCATCCATCCTTGTTCTCCTAATTTATTAAAAGTTCTCTAAAGCCCTCTTTTCACTGACCTTGACGAAAGAAGATATGCTATACTATTGGAAGACAGTGATAAAAATGGGGTGTAAGGATGTCCGAACGTAATCTGACAACAAAAGATATTTTACAAAAAGAATTTAAACCAGCCATCCGCGGCTTTAACATGCAAGAAGTGGATGAATTTCTAGATATCATCATGCGGGACTATGAGTCCTATGAAAAAGAAATTGCCTACTTACAAGCTGAATTGGAGAAAGCCAAGCGGCAGACTGGCGACGATAAGAGCCGGCAAAGCCGGTCCAAGGCTACCGGAACTAACAAAACCGGTGCAACTACCAATTATGATATTCTCCGCCGCCTATCCAAATTAGAGAAGGCGGTCTTTGGTTCCCAAAGCTATGATGAAGAGGACCATATGGACGATACCATTATTCGCCAAAATTATTAGCATTTTACGCCGACATGCGTTATAATGAGTTATCATATGTAAATTTCGGGTAATCGCGGGTAGTCATACCTGAGGAAAGTCCATGCTCACACTGACTGAGAGGTCAGTAGTGTTCGTGCTTAGCGAAAGCATAAGCTAAGGCAGAGACGGCGGGAAAAACGGCTTCAGCCCTAGGGCTATGCCCCAGTATCCCTGAAAAGTGCCACAGTGACGAAGTTAGTTGGGAAACCAGCTAAGTGGAACGAGGTAAACCCCTCGAGTGAGCAACCCAAATTCGGTAGGGGCACTTGGCAAGCAGAAATGAATGTGAGCCGAGGCAGCAATGCAGATAGATGATTACCGAACTTGCAAACAACCTGGGATGCAAGGGAACAGAACATGGCTTATAGAAATTTACATCAGGTTTGTAAAGAATCCAAGCTTGTGTGGTCTATCCCCAGGCTTGGATTTTTTATATTGTATATGGATTATTTTTGTGTTGGTGACTAGACAATGACTACCAACATAATAACTAAAAAAATTATAAGGAGGATTCCATGAAGACGTATCAGTTAATGGCCAGCTGCGCGAGCGGGATCGAGGCCCTGGTGAAGAATGAATTAAAGGCCCTGGGCTATGACTGCCAGGTCGAGAACGGCCGGGTCCGCTTTGAAGGGGGGCCCCAAGACATCGCCCGGACCAATATCCAATTGCGGACAGCTGACCGGGTTAAAATTATCGTCGGTGAATTTGAAGCCAAAACTTTCGAGGCTCTCTTCGACCAAGTCAAGGCCCTCAATTGGTCGGATCTCCTGCCCTTCGACGCCAACTTCCCTGTCTCCGGCAAGTCCGTCAAGTCCCAGCTCCACTCCGTCCCCACCTGCCAAAAGATGGTCAAAAAAGCTATTGTAGACCACTTAAAAGAAGCTTATTTCCGGCGCGGACAGCTGCCCGAAACCGGTGCCCGCTACCCCATTGAGGTCAGCATCCACAAAGACCAAGCCCTCCTAACCCTGGATACGACGGGAGATAGCTTGTTCAAGCGGGGCTACCGCCAGGCTAAAGGAGGCGCACCACTCAAGGAAAACTTCGCAGCTTCCCTGGTTAAACTAACGACCTGGTTCCCCGACCGGCCCTTGGTGGACCCTACCTGTGGCTCAGGGACTATCGCCATTGAAGCAGCTATGATTGGGATGAATATCGCACCGGGAATGCGCCGGCACTTTGTCTGCGAGGACTGGGATATCTTCCGGGACCAGGAGTTCGACAAGGAGCGGGCTGCTGCTAAAGCGGCCATTGACCATGACATCCAACTGGACATCCAGGCTTCGGATATTGACCACCGCATGGTTGAAATTGCCAAAGCCAATGCCCAAGCGGCAGGAGTTGCCCATCAAATTACCTTTAAGCAGATGCAAGTGGCTGACTTTACAACGAATAAAGACTTCGGCATTATGATCAGCAACCCGCCTTATGGGGAGCGGCTCAATGATGAAGACAGTGTCCACAAACTCTACCAAGAAATGGGCGAGGTCTTCCGTCCCCTCGAGACCTGGAGCAAGTATATCCTGACTTCAGACTTGGCCTTTGAAGACTATTACGGTGAGAAGGCCACCAAGAAGCGCAAGCTTTACAACGGCGCTTTGCGGACCGACTTCTTCCAATTCTGGGGCAAGAAGAAGAAATCACATTAAGCTAAAGCGGGGCCTGGCGCATGGCCTGCTTGGCGAGCTGGTCAGCCCCCCGGTTGTCAGCTTCCGGCACCCAGTTCAAATGAAATTGAGGAAATTTAGCAAGAGCAAGTAAGATAGCCTGGATGGCCTGGCTATAGGGACTGTTCTTGCTTTTTTTCTTGCGTATGGCGTCATAAACGGCCCGGCTGTCCGTTTGGCAGATGATCAGGTCATGCGTACGCCCTTGGTCCTCGAGCAGCTCTAAGGCGATTTTAAGGGCAGAGAATTCAGCTAAGTGGTTGTCCATTTTTTGAGGCAGGGAGAATTTGAGGGGGTGCTGCTTGCCCCCTTCCAGCCAGAGAATTCCGACCCCCACCCGGCCGTCCTTGACATTGACCGAAGCATCGATGGCGAGACGTATCACCTAGATCACTCCTTTCATAATTTTTTTAAGTAGACGGTAAAGGTCGTCTTCTGGGTCAGCTGCCGCTAGAGCAGTCAATAAGTCAGCGGGTGACTGGTCGAGGTCTCCTTCGAAGGGATAGAGCAAGCCCGTCAAAAGCACCCACTCCTCCTCCAGATAGGCCTTAACCAAGGGCTCCTTAAAGAAACAAGCCTCCAAGTAGTCTTGGCCAGCCTGGAAGAAAGACCGGTCCTGGGGCTGGTCTAAAGTAGCTAAATGGAGCTCATGACGCTTACCAAAAGGCCCCTCTAGAACTAAGTGGCCTTGGTCTCCAGCCTCCAACAAGCGCACCAGGAAATCCGTCCGTACCAGACTAGGTCCAGGATGTCTAGTCAGATAGGCTCGGATGAAAGCTTGAACCTGGTCAGCTGCTAAGCTGTCTAAGACCTGGTAGCAGGCCATAGCCTGGCTCGGATCCGAGCCTAGGTCGCTATCTAAGTAAGCGGTCAGCGCCTTTTGACTAGCAGCCGCTTCTTTAGCAGCTGTCTGATCGGGATAGAAGATAAAATCGATCCAATCCTGGTCGATAGCTGGTCCCTGACGCACAAAAAGCCCCAGCTCTGAAAACTCTTTCAAAGTACTTGGGGCAGTCTGAGCCAATAGGGACATGGCGCTTTCATATAAGAGGAGGGCTTGGTCTTGGTCAAGCTCCTCTAAAACTTGCTGGGTCAAAGCCAGAGCTCGATCAGCCTGGTCCTGGTCCAGCAAAACCTGGATTAAGTCCAGGAAAAACTTGGAAAAATTTCCGGCCTGTCGCTGAGCCTGGCGGATAGCGGCCAGGCCCTGACTGAGGCCCCCTGCTGCCTTAAGCGCTAGGGCTTCTTCGATCAGGGACCGGCAGTCAGCATTTCTTTCCATTGACATGGCGCATGCCTCCCTTTGTTGTCACATTCTCCTTAAAATTGACGAAAACGCGCTTCGCGGGCTAGGCGGATGGCTTCAGCTGACTTACCATCCCAGTCCTCTAATTCCTTGATGAGCATGGTTTTGATATTATCAGCTAAGTGTTCCTTGGTGATCGCCTCTCCCCGTTGGCGGACGGGAATAATTTCATCCACTACACCCAATTCATAGAGGTCTTTAGCGGTGAACTTCATCAGTTCCGCTGCCTCATTGGCCCGGTTAACATCCTTCCACAGAATAGTCGCAAAGCCTTCTGGGGAAAGAATGGAATACATGGCGTCTTCTAGGATCCAAACCCGGTTGGTCACTGCCAGGGCTAGGGCCCCACCGCTCCCTCCTTCCCCAATTAAGACGGAGATATTAGGAGCAGATAAACGCCCCAAAGCCTGCATGGACCGGGCAATAGCTTCACCAACCCCCCGGTCTTCCGCTTCCATATCGCAAAAGGCACCGGAAGTATTGATAAAGCTAATGACTGGACGCTTAAATTTATCAGCTTGTTCCACTAGGCGGATGGCCTTGCGGTAACCCTCCGCATGGGGAGAGCCAAAGTTACGTTCCACATTTTCTTTAGTGGTGTGACCCTTTTCTGTCCCGATAATGGTCACCGGCCGGCCATCTAAACGACCGACCCCACCATAAATCGCGGCATCGTCCCCATAGGCCCGGTCGCCGTGGAGTTCATAGAAATCGTCACAGATGTAATTGGCCAGTTCCGAAGTAGTCAGCCGCTGGGTATCCCGAGCAGCTTTTACAACCTCACTTGGATGGAGAGAAGGTCGCTTTTTTGAATGACTTTCTAGCATAATACACTCCTTAAGCTTGGCAATGGATGGACAGCAAGGCAGATAGTTCCTCTCTTAATTGCTGGCGGGGGATGATCCGGTCAACGAAACCATGGGCCAATTGGTGCTCGGCACTCTGGAAGCTGTCAGGCACAGCCTGGTGGATAGTTTGTTCAATCACCCGCTTGCCGGCAAAACCGATTAAAGCGCCCGGTTCGGCACAGATAATATCAGCCTGCATGGCAAAACTAGCCGTTACCCCACCCGTTGTTGGATCAGTCAAAACAGCCAGGTAGAAGAGGCCAGCCTCGCTGTGTCGTTCCACAGCCAGCGAAATCTTGGCCATCTGCATCAGGGAGACAATCCCTTCTTGCATCCGAGCCCCCCCACTCGCTGTAAAGACCACAACTGGCAGGCTTTCTTTAAGAGCTAACTCGAAGAGGGAAGTTAACTTCTCCCCCACCCGGGCGCCCATGGACCCCATCATGAAGAAGGGATTCATACAGGCAAAGGCAAGTTTCTGTCCATTGAGCTTACCTAGGCCCGTGGTGATGGCTTCATCCGTCTGAGCCCGTTCTTGGGCCTTGGCCCGCTTCTCCTCATAGCCTGGAAAGTCCAGGGGATTAGCATGTCCTCCGTCTTCAAAGAGAGGCTCAAAAGAATCTTGATCCAAGATCAAACGAATCCGCTCCTGGGCTGAAATCCGGAAATGATAGTCACAATTGCTGCAAACATAGGCCGGTTTCATATCCTGGGTCAGGATGGTTTGCTGGCACTGGGGACACTTCTGCCACATGCCGTCAGGAATATAGGGCTTGTGGTTAGGATCAACGACGTCCACCTGGCTGGCCTGGGGCACATGAATATAAGATTTCTTTTTCCGCTTGAAAGCCATCAGCTCAGCTCCCTTCTCAGTTTGATTGTGCGGCTAGCCAGGCAGGTAGGAGGCTGGCTTCAAGGTAGTCATTGCTGTAATCCCCAGAAAGAAAGCCTTTATCCTCAAGAATGGCTTGGAGGAGGGCCTGGTTAGAGGCAATGCCTTCAATCCGCAGCTCGCCTAGGGCCCGCTTCATCCGTTGCACAGCTTCTTCTCGGTCCGCCCCATAAGCAATCAATTTAGCAAACATATTATCATAGTATGGCGGCATTTGATAGCCATTATAGACACTTGATTCTAGTCGCAAGCCCAAATTGCCTGCCGGAAAATGAATAAAGTCAAAGGATCCGGTTGAAGGATAGAAGTGCTGCTCTGGGCGCTCCGCATTCAAGCGGACCTCAATGGCATGGCCTTCAAAGTGAATATCCTCCTGGTCCAAGCTCAGGGGTTGCCCCGCCGCAATTTCAATTTGCTTTTTGACCAAGTCGACGCCAGTAACCATTTCCGTGATCGGATGTTCGACCTGGATCCGGGTATTCATCTCCATAAAATAGAAGTTCTGGTCCTCGTCCACCAAAAATTCTATGGTCCCAGCCCCAGTATAGTTAACTTCTTCGCCCGCTTGGACTGCTGCTGCACAGATCTTCTCGCGAATCGCTTGGCTGATAAAGGGACTTGGACTCTCTTCGAGCACTTTTTGGTGGTTGCGCTGGAGGGAGCATTCCCGCTCCCCTAGGTGGATCACTTTACCATAGTTATCACCGAGGATTTGAACTTCAATGTGGTGGGCAGGATGGATGACCTTCTCCATGTAGAGCTGGTCATTTTGGAAGTTCTGTTGGGCTTCCAAGCGGGCCTCATCGAAGGCCGACTGCAATTGACTAGCCTCCTTGACTAGGCGCATGCCCTTGCCCCCACCTCCAGCTGTGGCTTTGAAGAGGACCGGATAACCCACTTCTTCAGCGATAGCTAGGGCTTCCTCGGCGCTATTAACGGAGTCTTCGCTCCCAGGAATAACTGGAACCTTAGCGGCCTGCATGGTTTCCCGGGCATGTTGCTTGTCCCCCATCTGGTCAATCACATCCGCTTCCGGTCCGATAAAGACAATATTCATCTCCCGGCAGAGGCGGGCAAATTTACTATTTTCCGATAAGAAGCCAAAACCGGGATGGATGGCCTGGGCCCCAGTAACGACAGCTGCGCTGAGGATAGAGGGCATGTTTAAATAGGAGTCAGCTGCGGATGCTTTCCCAATACAGACTGCCTCATCAGCTAAGGAGACATGCATTGCATCGGCATCCGCTTCGGAGTATACAGCCACTGTTTGGATGCCCATCTCCTTACAAGTTCGAATGATTCGAACGGCGATTTCGCCACGGTTGGCAATAAGTATTTTCTTAAACATTTGACCACTTTCTTTATTACTTAAATATCGCGTTCAACATCTGATACGGCGAAGGTCATTTGGCATTCACTGCATAGAACGCCATCTTCACGGTGGATAGTAGCCTTAGCCAAGCCAATATTCCGCTTAATCTTTAAGATATCAACGGTCACGGTAAGGACGTCGCCTGGAACAACCTTCTGGCGGAATTTAACCTTGTCCACCCCTGCTAAGTAACCGGTCCGCTTGGTGAGGCCGTCCGTCATCAAGAGCGGAATCGAACCAGCCTGGGCCATGGTTTCAATTTGAAGGACACCTGGCATGACTGGTTCGCCAGGGAAGTGGCCGACAAAATAAGGTTCGTTAATGGTCACGTTCTTGCGTGCCACCACGCGTTTGCCAACCTCTAATTCCGTTACCCGGTCGATAAAACAAATTGGATAGCGGTTAGGAATGATGTCCATAATCTCTTGGGCATCTAAGATAATTTCATTATTTTCCACAAGATCTCTCCTTAACTAATCTCAAATAGAGGCTGGCCGTATTCAACGACTTCGCCGTCCTTGACTAAAATCTGACTGATGGTCCCTGAGTATTCAGCTGGGATTTCATTCATAATCTTCATGGCTTCCACGATACATACCGTTTCCCCCGCCTGGATGGTCTGACCCAAGCTCACATAAGGGTCACGGTCAGGACCTGGCGCCAGGTAGACCACACCCACAATAGGACTGGTCACAACTTGGCCAGTCAAGCTTTCTTCTTCCTTACTTGCTTCTTCTGCCGCTGGCGCAGGAGCAGGCGAAGCCTCTTCTTGACCTGCTTTTTCAGCAGCCAAGGCGTCGACGGAAGTGGCCGCTTGGTCAGTCAATTTGGCATTCAGGGCATCAGTTTCCAACTTGGACATGACAATCTCTAGGTCTTCATTCTTGAAGACAAATTGCTGCAAGCTGGATGCATCTACGGCTTGGATAAGCGCCTTAATTTCTTTTGTTTCCATTAGTCTTGAGTCACCTTCTTAAAGCAAATCACCGTATTGTGGCCACCGAAACCAAGGGCATTAGAAACTAAAGCATCAATTTGGCGGTCTTCCCCTTGGCCAGTTACCAAGTGGAGGTCACAGTCTTCATCTGGCACTTGGTAGCCGACCATGCCTGGGATAAAGCTTTCTTCCATGGCTTTCAGACTGGCGATGGCTTCAACAGCACCAGCAGCCCCTAAGAGATGGCCGACTGCTGCCTTGGTTGAGGTCACTGCGACGTCTTGACTATAATCGCCAAAAGCCGTTTTGATAACATGGCTTTCTACTCGGTCATTAGTTGGCGTAGACGTTCCATGGGCGTTGACATATTGCACGTCGCCTTGGCCGAGGCCAGCTTCTTTAAGGGCAAGTTCAATAGCCTTGACAGCTTCTTGACCTTCTGCATGAGGAGCTGTCAGGTGGTAGGCATCGGAAGTTGCTCCGTAGCCAGCCACTTCAGCGTAAATCTTAGCACCCCGGGCTTGGGCAGATTCTAAGCTTTCAAGAAGCAAGATGCCAGCCCCTTCGCCCATAATGAAGCCTGCCCGTTCCTTATCGAAAGGAATGGAGGCACGGTCAGGGTCTGAAGTGGTGTTCATCGCGGTGAGGTTTTCAAAGCCGGACATGGCAATCTCACAGATGGATGATTCGCCCCCACCAGCTAGCATATAGTCGGCGTAGCCGTGCTTGATATAGCGGAAGGCTTCACCAATAGCATTGTTAGCTGAAGCACAGGCTGTTGATACGGTTTGGGCTGGGCCATGGATACCAAAATGCATAGAGATATTGGCCCCACCCATGTTGGAGATGGCCATCGGAACGAATAAAGGATTCACCCGTTTTGGCCCCTTAGCAATCATCTTGCGGATCCCTGATTCCATTTCTTGAACCCCGCCGATACCGGTCCCAAAATAAATACCGACCCGATCGCGGTCCACTTGGTCAAGGTCTAAGCCAGCGTCTTTGAGAGCTTCGCTTGACGCTGCAATCGCGTATTGGGCGTAAGGTTCCATCCGTTTGGCTGACTTGCGGTCCATATAATCCTTGGGCTCGAAGTCTTTAACTTCAGCTACTAACTGGGTATCCAGGCCGCTAGCATCGAACTTGGTAATCGGTCCAATGCCATGCTTGCCTGCTTTTAAATTGGTCCAAAATTCTTCGACTGAATTTCCTAAGGGGGTCACAGCCCCTAGACCTGTCACTACAACTCTTCTCGTCATAAGAACCTCCTAGTTCATATTGAGACCACCGTTAATTTCAAGGGTGGTTCCGGTAATATACTTACTATTTGCTAGGAATAAGATCGCTTCTGCTACTTCCTCTTGCTCGCCGAAGCGCTTGAGCGGAATTTCATCTAGCATGGCTTCTTTTGTTTTGTCTGATAATTTATCGGTCATGTCGCTAGAAATAAAACCAGGTGCCACGGCATTAACGGTGATCTGGCGGCTGGCTAGCTCGCGGGCTGCCGATCGGGTCAGGCCGATCAAACCAGCCTTGGAAGCCGAGTAATTAGCCTGGCCGATATTTCCAATAATACCGGATAAACTCGATACATTTATGATAGCACCTCTACGTTGTTTTAGCATTATTTTTGACACATGACGGATCAAATTAAAGCTTCCCTTAAGGTTCACGTCAATGACTTGGTCGAAATCTTCTTCAGACATGCGGATCAAGAGGCTGTCCTTGGTAATCCCGGCATTGTTGACTAGGACATCGACTTGACCAAAGTCCTTGTGAATGGCTTTAACCACCTGGCTAGTCAGGTCAAAATCTGAAACATCAGCCAGGTACTCTCTCACTTCTACCCCATAATCCCGGATGGCTTCCAAGAGCGATTCATCCGCTTGGGACCGGTTGACCATGGCAATGCGGTAGCCAGCCTTGGCAAAGGCGAGCGCCGTCGCAGTGCCGATACCGCGATTAGCGCCCGTAATAATAAGGGTTTCTTCTTTAGACATATGCTTATTCTCCTGATAATTCATTAATGGTTTTCTGTAAGTTATCGAGGTCCCCCACCCGGTAGCAAGCTACCGAGCGGTCAATCTGCTTCATAAAGGAAGACAGGGTCTTACCTGGACCGATTTCAATAAAACAATCCACGCCTTGGTCTAAGAGATAACGGATCGAATCCTCCCAGCGAACGGGGCGGTACATCTGCTTGGCCAAGTTTTCTTTCAAATGCGCCATATCATGGGCTTGGGCTGTGGTATTAGAAATGACGGGATACTGCATGTGGTCAAAATCAACCGCCTCCAGGGCCTGCTTAAAGTCCGCACTAGCAGGCTCCATCAAGGCCGTATGGAAGGGCCCAGAGACCTTGAGAGGGATTAGCTTCTTGCTCCCACGTGCCTTGAGTTTCTCACAGGCTAGGTCAACGGGCTCTTCATAGCCCCCAATCACCACTTGCTTAGAGGTATTGTAGTTAGCGGGGGCCACATAAGCGCCGCTTTCTTCGCGGGCTTCTTGGCAGGCTGCTTCAATGGTCTCGCGGGGCGTGTTCATCACAGCCACCATTTTACCTAAGCCGGATGGTACGGCTTCGGCCATGATTTTGCCACGCTGGCGGATTAAATCCAAGCAAGTGGCATAGGACAAAGCGCCTGCATCCATCAGAGCCGCATATTCCCCGAGGCTAAGTCCCAGACTATAGTCCGCCTGAATCCCCGCTTCATGGAGGACCTGGGTCAGCATGGCTTCAATCGTAATCAAGGCAGGCTGCGTATATTGGGTCTCATGGATCTTCTCGTCGTCCTCAAAGCAGATGGCTTTCATATCATAGGATGTGACGGCGCTCGCTTCCTCAAAAAATGTCTCCAAGTGAGGATAATGGGCTAAGATATCCTGGCCCATCCCCTTGAACTGGGCGCCCTGGCCACTGTACATGAAGGCAATTGACATGGAATCCCTCTTTCTTTATTGTTTATTATTTATAGTTAAAATAAAAACAGTGAAAGCAATAAAAAAGTTAGCCCTCACTGTCCGTCTTAATTCATACTGGCATGCTGCTGAATCAGCTCGCGACATTCTTGCATGTAGGACTGAATAATTTCTTCACAGGTCTCTTCTTGGTGAATGAGTCCGGCAATCTGACCGGCCATTAATGAACTATTATCCACATCCCCATCAACAACCGCTCGTTTCAAGGCCCCTTTGGCTAAAGCTTCTAGCTTGGTCCAATCAGGTTGGTCCTTGGCCGCTTCTTCATGTTCCAGCTTAAGATATTTCTTGGTCAGTTTATTACGTAAGACACGAACTGGATGGCCAGTCGATTCACCTGTAATCACTGTATCAATATCCTTAGCATTGATGATTTTTTCCTTGAAATTAGGATGGGCATTCGATTCCTTGGCGACCACAAAACGCGTCCCCACTTGAATCCCTGAAGCACCTAACATCAAGGCAGCTGCCATGCCCCGGCCGTCACCAATCCCACCGGCTGCAATGACCGGAATATCGACGGCATCAACTACTTGAGGAACCAAGGCCATGGTGGTTAATTTACCAATATGTCCACCCGACTCCATGCCTTCCACAATCAGAGCGTCGACCCCTTCACGGGCCATGCGCTTAGCAAGGGCAACGGAAGCAACCACGGGAATCACCTTAATGCCTGCTGCCTTGAAACGTTTCATGTACTTGCCTGGTGAACCAGCACCAGTTGTGACAATCTTTACGCCAGATTGGCAAAGATAGTCAACCAAGTCATCCACATGGGCATTGAGTAACATGACATTAACCGCAAAGGGCTTGTCCGTTAAGGCCTGCATCTTCTCGACTTTTTCTTGGACGAGTTCAACAGGATCATGTCCCGTCCCAATCACACCTAAAGCTCCGGCATTAGAGACAGCAGATGCAAGGTCTGCATCTGCCACCCATGCCATGGCGCCTTGGACGATGGGGTAAGTGACACCCATTTCTTTCCATAAATCAGTTTTCATTAAGCGCCTACTCTCTTAACTGTCGGCTTATTGGTTGTTGTCAACAAAGTCAACGAGGTCTTGAACAGTCGCAATGTTAGTTTCATCTTCATCGATGGTAACATCGAATTCGTCTTCGATTTCATTGATGATTTGGAAGATGTCTAAGCTATCTGCATCTAAACCGTCTTGGATGTTAGTGTCAGCCTTTACTTCTTCTGCCTCAACGTCTAATTGGTCAACGATAATTTCTTGGATTTTTTCAAATGTTGTCATTATTCTGTCTCCTTTATTTTATAAGAAAATTTTTACCATTCATTGAATGGATCGATTAGAGCTATCTTAAACTAAGTCCATGGACTTGTCAATTTAAGTCAGCTAGACTTAAAGAATTTTTTAAAGCCATCACAGCTCTTCAAATTCTCAACAAAAAGTATGATAACTTATTGTTTTTAATTTGTCAAATTATAATATACTTTATTTAGATAAATTAAAAGTGCAACAAAAGACTTCCCCCCAGCCTCCCCTGCAAAAAACAGTGAGACAGCCAGGACGGTTTAACTTTTGTCGCACAGGTCGATTATTGGTAAATATTTACAAATTCATCAATATCTTTGAAGTTAACAATGGTTCGCTCTTCACAGATATCCAGCATCTTCTCATTAGAATAGTCCCAATAGATACGGACAACAGCTGAATTGGTGAGCAATTTTTCGATGATTCCGGTCATATCGCAGTCTCTAAATTGAAATTTTATTTCATCTCCAACATCAGGACGAACCGATTTCTTTACCTGATCAATGACAGCGCAGGCTTCTTCATAGGAAAGGTCAATCAAATTCGCAATCCGAGATTTGTTTGTTCCCCTTCTTAGCTCCGTTTCAACCAACGCTTGAACTTCAGGAGTCAGCTTAATTTTCATACTTACGCCTCTTTCTTTGGAAACAAATAATAGCTACTAGTCTTATTTTAACATCATTTTAATATTTTTGCTAATATTTGCATTTTTGACTGCTTGAGGACTTGTTTAGCAACACAAAAAAGGCCTCTGCATGTGCATGCGATGTTATTTAGTCAAGAAAACCTGACATAAAGGTTTCCCATGCGCATATGGTCTACCCACTAAACATTACTGAGAGAGACAAAAGAAAAAAGCCACGGCTGAACCATGGCTTCATATCTGTTAGGAGGCTTAATGCAGTCCCTCCTCAACTTTTGCGGGGCTTTTTCCCTCAAGCTTTATACTGGAGGGGTATGCTTTTAAACACTTTAAACTTCTCTAAGAACATTGTCATATCAACGTTTGAGAGCCATTTTTAAATCATCTAAGCCCCTTCAATGGAGATGAGGGGAGTCGAACCCCTGTCCAGACATTCCGATTATATGACGTTTACACTCATAGTCATAAGATTCATTTTAGCGCCCCAGGGGTCTTATGACAAACCGATCTGGTTAGCGAACCTGGTGAATCTCTTCTCTAACTTCCAGGTGGAAAGTTAGAGCGTATCCCACTTCAATAGGACCCGAAACTAATACATGGGCGATACTAGGCGGATCTTAGCATGCTGCTAGGCAGCGAATGCTAAAGTTTGATTTTCTTGTTTGTCAGTTATATTTAAACTGTTTGACGTTTTTACGAAGTCGTCGCTTCGGAATGTAGTCATACATCGGGGCATGCCTGTCGAATTCCGGAACATCCCCGAATGTGATGCAAAAATAATTATAACAAATACTAAGGCTCAGTGCAAGCCTCATGCCCTATCGACCACAAAGCAGGCCCTCCTTTTGTAAGAGAGCCTGCTTTTTTTAGTTATTACTTAGACCAGTCATCAGGGCGAATCTCTAAGAGCTTAATCCTCAGCAAGCTCTACGAAATGCTTGGTCTGGTTGTAAGCTTCCAGGTGGTAGAAACCATCCTGGTAGCGGAGGATGCTGACACTGGCATTGTCTAACATCTGGTCGATCTCAAAATCAGGAATGAGTTCATGGATCATATTGCGAATGGTGATGCCGTGAGAGACAATGAGGATATTCTGGTCGGTCTCTCGGTGCTTAGTAATGACATCGATCAAGCCCAGTTCCACCCGCAGCCAGAAGGTCATAAAGTCCTCGGCATCATGGCTAGGGTCCAATTCATGGAAGGCATCCATCTCAACTTTAACCGCATCAGGAGAGGTCAATCCCTCATAGCCCCGGCTCAAGTCTTGGTGGACATGCCGACTCACGCCGTCCCAGATCTCCTTAGCATCCAGGCCTTCGAAGCTGCCAAAGAACTGCTCGCGGAATTCGGGGCGTTTTTGAATTTCTAGGCCCTGGCCCTGCTTATTCTGATCTAAGACCAATTCAGCTGTCTTAACCGTCCGCTGCAGGTCACTGGTATAAACAGCGGAAAATTCAATCTCCGCTAGGCCCCGGCCGCTGCGCATGGCGTCCCGGATCCCCTGATCCGTTAAGGGGGCATCACACCAGCCCTGCATGCGGTTATACTTGTTCAGATAAGTTTGGCCGTGGCGCATAAAGTAAATGCTGACACCTTTGGACATCGCTTCAATCTCTCCCTTATTAATTGTTAACTTCCTTCTCTGCTATCTTACCAGAACGGAAGGCGCAAAGTAAATCTTTAAGGTCTTGGACATTGGCTTTTAATGCTTGGCCGACATCCGTCTGCCCCACTGTCTTACGTTCCAGTTCCTTATCGACCACACGCCGGGTGGAAATAATATCCGTTCCGTTCATCACCACGTCTTCGACCCCCTTGAAGGCTTGGTGGCAGACCAATTGCATACCAAAAGAGTTAAAGAGCAGGGTATAACCTGCAAGTCCTGTTGTGGATTGGTAGGCCTTGGAGAAGCCCCCATCAATAACCAGGAGCTTTCCATTAGCCTTGATAGGGTCTTCCCCCTTGATTTCCTTGACGGGGGTGTGCCCATTGATCACATGGCCGCATTCCACGGGCAGGTCGAATTCTTTGAGGATGGTATCCACACAGGCCTCCTCTTCTCGCCAGCTGTAGTAAGTATTTTTATATTCTTCATGGGTGTCCTTATCCTTGACATAGTAGCGTTCGAAGGTCCGCATCTGCTTCTTGCCAAAGAGCGAGGAGGCTTCGCCCTGCCAGAGATACCAGCAATAGTCCAAGTAGGGATTTTTGCTTTCATCAGCCTGGCGGAAACTATACATCAGGCGCATCTGCTTATCGAACTTATCCATAAGTGTGCGTCCCCCATAGAACTTGCCATCGATTTCCAGCTCCTTAAAGGAATGGTCCTCATTAAAAGGAATACAGCCGTGGAAGAGCAAGTTATCGTTGTAGCACTTGTAGATCCCCCCCTTGCGGTAGAGGAAGGCAATATGCTTATGGAGCCGGTCGCAATTGAGGAAGGCTTCCTGGAGCCGGTCCATAATCATCTCTTCATCTTCCGTCAGCCGGTAGGGGTCATCGGGGTCAACAGTGGGGAAATGGGTATTGAGCAAGCGGTGCCAGTTCCCATCGACGAAGACCTGGCCCTTGTCAAAGTCAATCTTATCTAAAAGCAGGCGGTTGTCACAGTTGAATTCAGGATGGCGCTTGATAATGGCCGCTTCCAACTTGAACTGGATAATGGCCATGGCTTGTTGCATCTTGGCAATCTGGACGATTTCAGCTGGGAAGTGGTCAATATCTGGGTCTAATTTGGGCATAAAAATCCCTAAATCATCATCTGAATAGGTTGCGTCCACAAAGGAAACCAATTGGCGCAGCGAAATCCCGTAAGCGTCCTCAATGATATTCAAGTTATCATAGCGGGCGCAGATGCGGATGACATTGGCAATCAGGACCCGAGACCCACTGGCAGCTCCCATCCAGATCACATCGTGGTTGCCCCACTGAATGTCAAGAGACTTCTTTTCCATCAAGAGGTCAATAATCTTATCTGGACTATCACCCCGGTCGTAGATATCCCCAAGAATATGGAGGTGGTCCACGACTAATTCACGGATTAACTCCGACAAGCGTACCACTAAGAGGTCAGCTTCATTCAATTCAATGATATTCTCTACGATATTATGGTAATAGTATTCCTTATTGGTCACAACGGAATCCTTAAAAATCAGCTCTTCCATAATATAAGCCATGTCCTTAGCCATAGCCTTGCGCACCTTAGACCGGGTGTACTTAGACACCACGAACTGGGCCAGTTTGACCAAACGGGATATAATCGTATAGTAGAAATCAACTACTTCCCGCTCGCTGGTGAATTGAGGAAGGAGGTGGGCCAACATCTCTTCAGGATAATAAATAATCGTCGCCAATTCATTACGCTGTTCCTGGCTGAGCAAGGAACCAAAAACTTCAGAAATCTTTTCTTTGATATTCCCTGAGCCGTTACGTAAGACATGGTTGAAGGCATTGAATTCCCCATGGAGGTCGCTCATGAAATGTTCCGTGCCCTTGGGTAGCTCCATAATGGCTTCCAAGTTGATGATTTCAGTTGTTGCAGCAGCCTGGTTAGGAAATTTTTGGGCCAGTAATTGCAAGTAACGGTCATGTGTATAGGAGGCTTTTGTATCCATACGCTTAATCCCTTCAAACATATTTGTAAGAAAACACTTACATCTTCTATTCATTATAGCATGCTTTTCGTTTTCTGCTAGAAACTTTCCAATAAAAATATTCTTTAGCGAATTGTATTGGCCAGTATCCGCTCAACTTTTTGAATCGGTATAAAGTTTTTTATTGGTCATCAAGCTAGTGTTGAGGATTAGAGGACATAAAATCGCCTTTCCAAAAAGAAAAAGCCGGGCTCAGCCCAGCTTGAAAATCTATTTCGAAAGGCTAGTCCGGCAGAATTGCCTGCCCTGAAGAAAAGTCTAGCGCACCTTGAGGGCCCGTTGGATGTCGCGTTTCATATCGCGTTCCTTGAGGCTCTGGCGTTTGTCGTAGCGTTTCTTCCCTTTGGCTGTGCCGATAAGAACCTTAGCAAAGCCCCGTTTGATATACATTTTGAGGGCGACTAAGGTGTAGCCGTCCCTTTCCGTCGCCTTTTCTAACTTAGCGATCTCCCGCTTCTTCAAGAGCAGTTTGCGCCGGCGCATAGGATCAGGGTTGTAGCGGTTGCCCTGCTCATAGGGGCTGATATGGCATTGGTAGAGCCAGACCTCCCCCCGTTCAATCCGGGCAAAGGCGTCCTTTAGGTTAACCTTGGACTGGCGGACGGACTTAATCTCCGTCCCCGTCAGGACAATGCCGCATTCGACAGTATCTTCAATGGTGAAATCGTGGTTGGCCTTGCGATTTCGGGCCACCACATGACTGTTATCTTTTGCTTTAGCCATTTGATAGCTCCTTTACTTTTGACGTTTACGAATCTTAAAATCTCCCTGGCCTTTGTGCTTATGTTGGGAAGACTTTTTGCCTTTCTTGCCTTTTCCATGTTTCTTCTTAGGATGACCCTTCTTGTCCTTCTTAGGGGACTTGAAGTCTTTAGGCTTGGCCTTGTGGTGCTTGCCCTTGCCTTTCTTCTTAGCTTTAGACTGGCCAGCTTGCTGGTCTTTACCTTGCTTGGACTCAGCCTCCTCTTCTACCAAGCGGAAGTCCAGTTGCCGGGAGTCCACGTCCGCATTGATCAGTTTCACTTCAATCGGATCGCCAATCTTGAAGGTCCGTCCCGTCCGTTCACCGATCAGAACCAGGTGACTTTCTATGAAGTTATAGTAGTCATCTTTGAGGCTGGAGACATGGATCATGCCCTCAATGGTATTCTCCAATTGGACAAAGAGGCCAAAATTTGTGACCGAGCTGATAATGGCTGGGAAGGTCTCGCCCACCTTGTCCAACATAAATTCGGTCTTCTTCAGGCTATCCACTTCTCGCTCAGCATCCACACTGCGCCGCTCCCGCTTGGACGATTGCTCGGCAATCTCACCTAAATTTTTCTGGGTCGACGTATTACTTTCATGGTTAGCATACTGGCGGATAAGCCGGTGGACAATCAAGTCCGGATAGCGGCGGATAGGCGAGGTGAAGTGGGTATAGTCTTCCGCTGCTAGGCCAAAGTGACCCAGAGCTTCGGTATCATAGTGGGCCTGCTGCATGGACCGGAGCATCATCATCTTAACGACAGGCTCATAGGATTCGCCCTCAATCTTCTTGAGGATCTGCTGCAATTCCTTAGGCTTGATATCAGAAGAAGTCCCCTTGACCTTAACCCCCATGGCCGTCACGAATTGGAGGAAGTTCTGCATCCGGTCCATATCGGGATGTTCATGGACCCGGTAGATAAAGTCTTTCTTAGCTAGGGTGTAGTGTCTAGCAACCGTCTCATTGGCGGCCAGCATGAAGGATTCAATCATCCGCTCACCCAGGCCACGCTCACGGAGCTGGATATCCACTGGGAAGCCTGTCTCATCCACAATGATCTTAGCTTCCGATGTATCAAAATCAATGGCGCCCCGGTGCTTACGTTTAGCTTCTAAGATATGGTGGAGGTCTGCCATTCCTTCTAACATGGCCACGATATCTTGGTATTGCCCACGCAAGTCTTGGCCCTGACCCGAGAGGATGGCATTGACATCAGAATAGGTCATGCGGTGGTCGGATTGAATGACACTTGGCCCAATCTGATAGTCCGTCACTTGACCCGTCTTAGACAAGGTCATCAAGCAGGACATGGCCAGGCGGTCCACCCCTTCTTGGAGGGAACAGATCCCATTCGATAAGCGTTGGGGCAGCATGGGAACCACCCGGTCAGTCAAATAGACAGAGGTCCCCCGGTCGAAGGCTTCCTGGTCGATCGCAGAGTTTTCCTTAACATAGTAGGAAACGTCCGCAATATGGACCCCCAGCTCATAGCCCCCATCCACTAAAGTTTTGAGGGAAATGGCATCGTCCAAGTCCTTGGCATCGGCCCCATCGATGGTGATGGTGAGCTGGTCCCTTAAATCCATCCGCCCCTCTAAATCCTCGGAGCTAATCGTTTCGGAGACAGCCTCGGCTTCCGCCATGACCTCTTCTGGAAATTCATGGGGGATGTCAAACATGGCGAGAACCGCCAATATATCCGTTCCCGGCGCATCCTTGTGGCCCACCGTTTCCTTAACTAGAACCCGGCAGGTCATCGCCAATTTGGCTGTTGGATAGGCGACAATCTCGGCCCGGACAATCTCCCCTTCAACAGGCTTGAGGCCCTGGTCCGTCACTAGGCAGGTCATTTGGCCCAAAGAGTGGTTGAGCGGCTTGATATAACCGATCGCTTGGTATTTCTTCTGGTCGTCATCGGAGAAGGGATAGAATTCCCCAACAACTTGTTGGTTGGCCCGTTCCAGGACCTGGTTAATCTTACCCTCGGCCGACTTATCTTCCCACTCCTTGGCTTCCTGGGTGATCTCAACTTGGACTGTATCCCCATTCATCCCCCCATTGAGGTCCTTGGCAGGGATAAAAATATCGCGTTCCATATTCTCCACACTCACAAAGCCGAAGCCCTTCTTATTCACTGAGAGCCGACCGGTCAGCTGGTCATAGTCCTGGCTTAAACCGAGCGTCCCGTCTTCTAGGATCACAATCTCGTGCTGGCGCTCCAATTCCGCTACCAGGTTGACAAAATCTGTAAAATCCTTTGCCGCATCATAGCCTAAAAGCTTGCTGTAATCCGAAGCGGTCTGCCCCTGGTCACTAGTCTTTATGGCTTGTAAAAGTTGGTCTTTTACTTGTTCTTTATTCATGCCTTATCTTTCCAATCTAGTCCTTCTAAGAAATCAAGGACATCGTCTTCTAAATGTTTATGGTTACTGCCAACGGTGAGGACATGCCCTGCATCTGGATAAGAAACAAAATCAACCGTCTTACCCAGATCTTCCATATAGGCCTTGAGCTGGCTTCCCGCCGTCCCGTCGATTAATTCATCCTGTTCGCCCTGGGCAATAAAGAAAGACTTGTCCAAAGTCGTAAGATCCTGGCAAATTTGAGCGTTCATTTGGTCGATGTTTTCTAAACGCTTGGCCAACTTAGGCTGGATAGCCTGACTTTTGGCAGAAATTGCTTCTGGGTCTTCGCCTAATTGTTGCCAGACCTTCTTCACATAGGTCATGAAGGCTTGGGGGACCTGACTCTCGCTAATCGAATCGAGCATCAAGGGCGAGCTGAAGACCCCGCCTCCCAAGAGCGCGTCGTCATCTAAGAGCAGCCGGGTCGCGATGCTAGAGCCTAGCGACAGGCCAAAGACCGCAATCTCCTCATGACCGTCAGCACGCAGCTGGGCCAGCGCTTGCCGGCCATCTTCAATCCACTGGCTGCAAGGCGTGTCCACTAATTGGTCGACATCTGTTGTAGCGTGGCCCGTAAAGTTAGGGCCTAGCACCGTATAATTCTCCCGGTTGAGTCGGCGACCGAGCATCCGTTGGTCATTAGCCGTTCCTGTATAAGCGTGCAGTAAGAGAACCGCACGGGGACCGGCTTTAAAATAGAATGGTCCAGGTAATTTCACAATACCCCTCCTCAAGATCTTTCACTTACTTTCATTTTACCGAAGACTGCCTAGGGAAAACAACCCATAGCCTTCAGGAAAAAAGAATGCTTCGATATTTTTAATTTAATTGCGATTATCGATGACTGTTTGTCGAGCATCGAGACGAGATCTTATCTAAATTCAAAAGCAGAACACATGCGAGGATTCCAATGCAAAAGAAAAACCAGGTTGAACCTGGCTCTTGTCAATCTTATGATGAAATTTTAGCAATTAATAATGCAATTACCATAAAAACAAAACCAAGTACAACGGTAAAACGGTTCATGGCCGCTTCAAAACCGCGGGCCTTCTTGCGTTTACCGACAGAGGCATCAGAACTCGTTAGATTGCTCGGATTATTCTTTGATGGTTGCACAATAACGACTAATATTAATAGAATCGCAATGACAATCATTGCTGTTAGTAAAATATCGTACAATACATCCCCTCATCTCATAAATAAAATTATACAACCCTTATTCTACCATAACTTGGTCTAGCAAACAATGCTTTCTCTTCAGATCCAGAGGTCTAGTCGGACAAAATACTTAAGCAGGCTGGAGCTCGCCTAAGACTTGGGCAAAAATCGCCAAAGCCTGGTCGCAGTCTGCCTGAGAAACATTCAAGGAGGGCAGGAAGCGGACCACATTACCTTTAGCACTCACTAAGAGCAGTCCTGCTTCATAACAAGCTTGGCAAAGATCTGCGACTGGTAAGCTGAGCTCAACGCCGAGCAGGAGGCCCTGACCCCGGACATCAACAATCCTGCCGACTTCTTGACGAATATGATTTAGGCCTTCCTGTAATTGCTTAGACCGTGCCTGGACATTAGCCAATAATTGGTCCTGGTCCAAAACATCGAGGACAGTGTTGGCTAAGGCGCAGGCTAAAGGATTGCCCCCAAAAGTGCTCCCATGGTCCCCTGCTTGGACACTGGCCTGGATCTTTTCTCCCGCCAGCAAGGCCCCAATCGGAAAACCGCCCGCTAGCCCCTTGGCCAAAGTCACCATATCCGCCTGTAAGCCATAGCCCTGACTGGCTAAGAAATGACCGGTCCGACCGACCCCTGTCTGTACCTCATCAATAATGAGCAGAAGGTCAGCTTCCGCTTGGAGGTCTTTTAAGGTCTGGGCATAGGCCTGGGTCATCGGATGGACCCCACCCTCCCCTTGAATCACTTCGACAATGATGGCGCAGGTCTCCTTGGTCACCGCTTGCTTGAGAGCCTGGCAGTCATTATAGGGAACATAGGAGAAGCCTTCGAGCATGGGCGCAAAAGGCGCCTGCAAGCTTGCCTGACCCGTTGCCGCAAGTGAGCCCATGGTCCGACCGTGGAAGGATTGTTGGCAGCTAATGATTTGAATAGCATTTTCGCCCTTGTGCTGGCGGCCCCACTTACGGGCTAACTTGATCGCCGCTTCATTAGCTTCCGTCCCCGAATTACAGAAGAAGGACTGGCCCAAGCCCGTCTTTGCGGCAAGTTTTTCCGCAAGTTCGATGGCGGGCATGTTCCAGTAATAATTAGAGAAGTGCATGCCGACTTGACCTTGGTCAGCTAAGGTCTGGACGAGGGCGGGATGGCTATGCCCCAGGGCGTTAACCGCAATGCCGGACATAAAGTCCAGATAGGCCTTGCCGTCCGCATCATAGACATAAGACCCTTCCCCCTTCACCATCACCCGGTCCTCCCGGTTAAATAAATTCAATAAAACCTCTTGCCCGCGTTGGCTCCATTCTGCTTGACTCGTCATCCAACCATCCTTTCTAGCTGCGGTATTCCGCATTAATCTTAATGTAATCGTGAGAGAAGTCACAGGTCCAAACCCTGGCCTGAGCCTGGCCTAAACCGAGACTTAAGTGGATCTGAATGTCTTCTTCATGGAGAATCTGCCGCGCCAGGTCTTCATCCATGCCTTGCCCCTGCCCAGCTTGGTAGGGGGTGATCGTTCCCCCTGCTGATGCAAAAGCAATGGTCAGGCGGTCCGGATCGATGGGCAGACCTTCGGCATAGCCAGCTGCGGCTAAGACCCGACCCCAATTGGCATCCTCGCCATAGAGAGCTGTCTTAACCAAGTTGGACGTGGCTACCGATTTAGCCACGGACACGGCCTGGTCTTCGTCTTGGGCGCCTTCAACGGCTACCGTGACAAACTTAGTCGCTCCTTCCCCGTCGCGTACAATCATTTGCGCCAAGTCGCGCATGACCACTTCTAAGTCTTGGGCGAATTGGTCGACATCAGCTGGACCTGCTTGACCGGTAGCGGCTAAGAATGCCGAATCATTAGTCGACGTGTCCCCGTCCACCGTAATCCGGTTGAAAGTCGTTTGGGTCACCTGGTGGAGGACCTTGCCGAGCTGGACCTGGCTGAGGTCAGCATCCGTTGCGATAAAGGCCAGCATGGTACCCATATTCGGATGGATCATCCCCGATCCCTTAGCCACCCCAGCAATTCGATAATGATCGAACTGGTAGGCCACTTGCTTGGTACAGGTATCCGTCGTCAAGATAGCCTGGGCAAAATCATCGGAAGAAGCCGTCCCGAGTTGACCGCATAGACTGTCGCAAGCAGAGACCAAGGGACTCACATCAAAGGCTTCCCCAATCACCCCTGTTGAAGCCATCAGAAATTCATCTTCGCCAATCTTTAAAGCCTCACACAAGCTAGCTTGACAAGTTTTTAAAGCTTCCCAGCCAGCCGGGCCATTGCAGGCATTGGCATTGCCACTGTTGACCGCGATTAACTTGAAACGCTTCGATGCTTCCAATTGGTCCTGGCAAAAACGAACCGGATGGGCTTGGACAGGATTTTGAGTGAAAACGCCCGCTACTTCCGCCCCATCGGGAAAGTAAATCAGTCCCATATCTTTCTTCTTATATTTAAAACCGAGATGGGCTCCGCAAGTTTCCAAGCCGGGAATACTGGCAAGGCCCTGGTTTAATACATCTCTCATAGCGCTCCTCCTATTCAATCATGGTGCCAATACCAGCATCAAAAAACAATTCTTCCAATAAGGCATGGGGTTCACTCCCAGAGATCAGGTGGACCCGGTCGACCCCAGCCTGGATAGCTGCAAGGGCAGCCTCAATCTTCGGCAACATGCCCCCGGTGAGAATGCCTTCCTCCTTAAGCTGGAGGAACTCGTCAATAGTCAGAGTCGAAATTAAGCTCTCGGGATCTTCAGGGTCGCGGTAGACGCCCTTGACATCCGTTAAGAGCACCAGCTTAACCGCTCCTAGGGCTTGGGCCAGCTGGCTAGCCACTGTGTCTGCATTGATGTTGTAGACCTGGCCGTCTTTGCCCACCCCTACAGAGGAAATAACCGGCACATAGCCTGCTTGGATAACTTCTGAGACAAGATCTGTATTAATCCCTTGCACCTGGCCCACATAGCCCGGGTCAAGAACTTTCCCCTCATCATTTCTTAGGGCAAGGGGACCGGCTTGGATCAGCTTGGCATCCTTGCCCGATAAACCGAGGGCACGTCCGCCCATCTGGTTAATCCGTTTGACTACGTCGCCATTCACCTGACCATCGAGGACCATTTCCACCACTTCCAAGGTCTCCTTATCCGTTATCCGGAGCCCCTGTTCAAAACGTGACTGGATCCCCATCCGCTCCAGAATCTTGCCTATGAAAGGCCCACCCCCGTGGACCACTACCGGCAGGATCCCTACCGCTTGCATGAGGACGATATCCTGGGCAAAGGCTAGCTTGGCCTCTTCATCGACCATGGCATGACCACCAAATTTAATGAGAACAATTTTTTGGTGGAACTGGTGGACATAAGGCAAGGCCTCAAGTAAGACCTGCACTCTTGCATCGCATTCTTTTGTCATGTCTTTCCTCCTTTAGGGCCAAACCGTCAGCTGGTCCAAGCCCAAGTTGGCAGGCCAATTAAATAAGAGGTTCATATTCTGAACCGCCTGGCCACTGGCGCCCTTCATCAAATTATCGATCACTGAGAAAATAATTAAGTGACCCGCGTCCGCATCAGCTGCTAGACCAATCTGGCAGCGGTTGGTCCCCCGCACTTGCTTGACTTGGGGCAGACTCCCTAAAGGCAAGACTTGGACAAAGTCAGATGCCTGGTAGGCGGCTTGGTAGTGCTGGTGGATGGCTGTCAAATCCTCACTGCCTGTCAATTTAGTATAAATAGTGGATTGGATGCCCCGAGCAATAGGCAGCAAGTGAGGCACAAATTGTACTTTAACTTCTTCTTTAGCAAAACGGCCCAGTTCAGCTTCCATTTCCGGAACGTGGCGGTGGGTCAAGGGCTTATAGGCCTTGAAGTTTTCCGTCATTTCCGCGTAGAGATTATCTAGGGATTCATTCCGTCCTGCCCCAGAAATGCCCGAGGCGGAAGAGATCATAATCGCTTGAAGGTCAACCAAACCCGCTTTCAGTGCAGGATAGAGCCCCAGCAAGACAGACGTCACAAAGCAGCCCGGATTAGCGACAAGTTGGGCTTTTTGAATGGCCTCAGGATAAATATCTGCTAAACCATAAACAGCCTGGTCTAACAAGTCGCCTCTTGGTGCTGGTTGCCCATAGTAGGCTTCATAAGTCGCCGGGTCTTTCAAACGAAAGTCAGCGCCCAGGTCGATAATCCGGATCTTTTCAAGGTCAAGATTTTCCACAATAGCCTTGGCATGACCATGGGGCAGGCAGATAAAGGCGAGGTCAGAAGCTTGGAGCTTGTCCAGGTCTAAGTTTTCAAAGGCTAAGTCCCCCAGGTCTACTAATTGGGGGAAGGCCTGGCCGATGACCTGGCTGGCATAGCTTCTGGACGTCACATGGGAGAGGGTAACTTGGGGGTGCTTGGCTAAGAGGCGTAAGAGCTCAAGACCGGTATAGCCATTGCCTCCGATTACCGAAACCTTAATCATGGAGAGCCCCTCCCTTCTCTAAGTGAGGCACGAAGAGGTGGCCGTTGGTAGCCGCCATGATGGCCTTAATCGAATGCATCCGGTTTTCGGCCTGTTGGAACTGGTAGGCGGCTGGACTCTTGAAGACTTCATCCGTAACCTCTAATTCGGATACGCCCTTGTCCTTAGCGAAGTCTGTCTGAGCATCGTGGAAGGCAGGTAAGCAGTGGAGGAAGATGCAGGTGGGGTCTGTCAGGTCCATCAAGTCTTGGTTGACCTGGTAGGCTTGAAGGTCAGCCAAGCGTTGGTCAGCCTCCGCTTCATCCCCCATCGAGATCCAAACATCGGTATAGATGACATGGGCCCCTTGGACAGCCTGCTTGATGTCAGCCGTCACGTCAATCTTAGCCCCTGATACTTTGGCCCGGTCTTGGACTTCAGCTAAGATAGCAGGATCCGGCTGGTAGCCTTCTGGCGCAGCCACAGTCACATCCACTCCGAGAATAGCGCCAGCCATCAAGAGACTATTGGCCATATTATTGGCCCCATCGCCGCAGTAGACTAACTTAATCCCTTGGAGGGTGCCGAAGACTTCCTTGATGGTCATATAATCCGCGATCATCTGGGTAGGATGGGAGACATCGCTCAAGCCATTCCAAACCGGTGCCGGTGAGGCCTCAGCCAAAGCTTCCACAATTTCCTGGCTAAAGCCCCGGTATTCAATCCCATCAAAAATCCGCCCGAGAACCTGTCCCGTATCGGCAACCGATTCCTTCTTACCGAGCTGGATATCCTTAGCCCCCAGGAATTCAACCGTCGCTCCCAAGTCAGCCCCCGCAACCGTAAAAGCAGCCCGGGTCCGCGTCGAGGTTTTCTCAAACAAGAGACAAATATTCTGCCCCTCCATGTACTTATGAGGAATTCCCGCTTGCTTCAGCCCCTTCAAATGAAGCGCAAAATCAATTAAATAAGTTAACTCTTCTTTTGTAAAATCTTTAATCTTTAAAAAATCTTTTCCTTGTAACATCTTGTGTCCTCCTTAAACTCAACACTTGCTTTCAAATAAAAAACACCACCCCTGTCCTTGAACAGTAGAGGCGGTGTGACCACGGTACCACTCTACTGGTAGCTTTAAGTAAAACTACCCAGAAGCCTAGCCCAGCCAGTCGCTCCTTATGAAAAAAGCCCCCTATCGTCCCAGACGATAAGAGGCGGAAAATTCCACGGTACCACTCTAATTCTTAGCTTGTCAGCTTCACTTAGTTAATGTTAACGCAATTTCTGCGGGTCCGGTTACTCATTTCACCAGCCATCTCAACAAGACGTTTCACAGTTAGCTTCTCACAACCCTTCCACCACCAGCTGCTCGCTTAAGAGAATAGCCCCTGCTACTTTTTGTTTCTTAGAATTTGATTAGTATTATTTAACCATTTTTTCATATTAAGGTCAAGCCTTTTTTATATTTCTTCAAAAAAAGATATAGCAGCGCCATCTCATTCCACTAGGCTTATAAAAATAAAAGTAGAATTATTAGCAAGTTTTATGAACAGATATTAAATTGTGAAGTCGCAACGCTGCTGACGCAGCCTTGAACTTCATCTCTGGCCAGCATACGATATCTGTAATCTCACGCTGTTCGAACAGCTATCGCATAAGTCGTTTCGCTCCAAGAGCTGAAGCTGCTCGAGCCGGTGCTATGCTTTAGCCGTTGGCGTTTTAGCGACTTACGGATAAAGTACAAGACGGCTTCAGCCGTGTTGATCCGCTGAACATTTAACGATCACTTTCAAGACGGAACGCATGCTCACCAGCACAATGTGTTTAATTAAAAAAGCCAGGCCCTAATGAGCCTGGCGCTATCCCGCTTGTCAGAAGACAAACAAGAATAGTGGATGAACAATTAACTTTTAAGTGACGGGAATCTCAGACCTTATTTTTTAAGGTTGTAGAAGGCTTTAAGACCTTGGTATTCAGCTAATTCACCTAATTCATCTTCGATACGGAGTAATTGGTTGTATTTAGCAATACGGTCAGTCCGTGATAATGAACCGGTCTTAATTTGGCCAGCGTTGAAGGCAACTGCGATGTCAGCGATTGAAGCATCTTCAGTTTCACCAGAACGGTGGGAAACTACGTTAGTGTAGCCTGCACGTTTAGCCATTTCCATAGCGTTGAAGGTTTCGGTTAAGGTACCGATTTGGTTAACCTTAATCAAGATAGAGTTAGAGATTTCTTCTTCAATCCCGCGGCTTAAACGTTCAGTGTTGGTTACGAAGAGGTCATCCCCTACTAATTGAACCTTGTCACCTAAACGTTCAGTTAAGAGTTTCCAACCTTCCCAGTCATCTTCATCCATCCCGTCTTCGATGGTGATGATTGGGTATTTGTTAACTAATTCTTCTAAGTATTCGACTTGTTCAGCAGCGCTACGAACAGCCGCACCTTCACCTTCGAAGGTTGTATAGTCATACTTGCCATCTTGGTAGAATTCAGAAGACGCACAGTCAAAACCGATGAAGACATCTTTACCTGGTTCTAAGTGAACAGCTTTGATAGCTTCGATAATGGTTTCTACAGCGTCTTCAGTCCCTTTGAAGTGAGGGGCGAAACCACCTTCGTCACCAACAGAAGTTTCTAAGCCGCGACCTTTAAGGATATCTTTAAGGGCATGGAAAACTTCAGTCCCCCAGCGTAAAGCTCCCTTGAATGAAGGAGCCCCAGCAGGAACGATCATGAATTCTTGGAAAGCGATTGGTGCGTCAGAGTGAGACCCACCGTTAACGATATTCATCATTGGAGTTGGTAGAACTTTAGCGTTGAATCCACCTAAGTAGTTGTATAGAGAAACGCCTAATTCATCAGCAGCCGCACGTGCAGCAGCTAAAGAAACAGCTAAGATAGCGTTAGCGCCTAATTTAGCTTTGTTTGGTGTACCGTCTAATTGGATCATAGTGTTGTCAATCCCAATTTGGTCTTGTACATCTAAACCAAGGATAGCTTCCGCAATTGTAGTGTTTACATTTTCAACTGCTTTGGTCACACCTTTACCGAGGTAACGGTCTTTGTCACCATCGCGAAGTTCAACAGCTTCGTATTCCCCAGTTGAAGCACCAGAAGGTACCATACCGCGGCCAAAGCCACCTAATTCAGTGTAAAGTTCAACTTCGATTGTTGGGTTACCACGTGAATCTAAGATTTCGCGTGCGTAAACATCAATAATTAATGACATGCTTTAATTGCTCCTTTTTTTAAATTAAATTCATTTTACCATAAGATGATGGGCTTGCAAATTTTTAATGACAGCTAGCCAATCGTCATCTGACAGGGTCCGGTCATTGGAACAGACGCCGTCAAAGATGCCGTCAGCTAGGAGATCCAAGTCTAGCCCATCTAAAGCCTTAATGCTGTAGATGAGTTCAAGGGACTGGGCAATGGCCTCACCCGCAATCTCAAAGACCGTATCGCGGATTAATTGGGCCACCCTTTCCAGGGCTTGAGCCGAGAGCTCGTCCCCTTCTGCCCCTTCGAAGAGAATTAAGACTTGACCTTGTTCTTCTGCCGTCAAATTTGAATAAATCTGCCAAATCTGCTGGGCCAGCCAGACGCTCTGCATGTTCCATTCCCGACTAATCTGGGGAAGGCTTAGGCAGAGCACGGGACGAATACCGACGTCTAAGCAATTCGTAATCTTCCTAGACAAGTCGGAATCATCCTCCATGAAGGCTTGGCGACGACTAGCACTCCCAACTAAGCAATGCGTAATACCCGCCTGGTGAAGTTGGTAGGCCGTCGATTCACCTAATTCGGCATAGTCACTTTGAACCGAGCAGTTTTGGCTGCCCAGCGCGCATGCCTGAAACGCACTGGGGCAAAATTGGCTGATAAATATAGCAGGAAGGAAGTGGATATGCTGGACGCCTTCCGACTGGCCAAGGATCCGGTCGACTCCAGCGATAGCTTGGTCAAGCTGACGCGCGGAAGTCGCGGCTTGGCAGATCCTTCCTAGTATAAGCTCAGGCAAGGTTTACTTGTTATCTAAAGCGGCAACAGCTGGAAGTTCAGCGCCTTCCAAGAATTTCATGGATGCGCCCCCACCAGTTGAGATGTGGGAGAACTTATCGCCGAAGCCAGATTTTTGGGCTGCTGCTGCAGAGTCCCCGCCACCTACGATAGTTGTTGCATCGTCAAGATGGGCAATGGCTTCGCAGACCGCATTGGTCCCTTTAGCGAAGGCAGGCATTTCAAATACACCCATTGGTCCATTCCATACCACTGTTTTCGCATCTTTAAGCACTTCTTTGAAGGCTTCAATAGTCTTAGGCCCGCAGTCTAAACCTTCCCAACCTGCAGGAATTTCATCCGCAGCGACTTCCTTAGTATTGGCATCATTAGAGAAGTCATCTGCAATGGTTACGTCAACTGGTAATACCAAACGGTCGCCAGCGCGTTCCATTAAGTCTTTAGCTAGGTCAACCTTGTCTTCTTCTAAGAGGGAATTCCCAACTTCATAGCCTTGTGCCTTGAGGAAGGTGTAGGCCATACCGCCACCGATCAATACCTTGTCAGCTTTGTCAAGCAAGGTTTCGATGACTTGGATCTTATCAGAAACCTTAGCCCCGCCGAGGATAGCCACGAATGGGCGTTTAGGATTTTCAACAGCATCGCCTAAGAATTTTAATTCTTTTTCCATTAAGAAACCAGCAACGGCTGTGTCAATGTTTGAAGAAATCCCTACGTTGGAAGCGTGAGCCCGGTGAGCGGTACCGAAAGCATCGTTAACGAAAACATCGCCTAAGGATGCCCAGTACTTGCCTAATTCAGGATCATTGCCACTTTCCTTCTTACCATCAATGTCTTCGAAACGGGTGTTTTCAAAGAGCAGAACTTCGCCTTCAGCCAAGTTGTTGATAGCATCTTCTAATTCTTTACCACGTGTTTCAGGAACGAAGGTTACTTTTTGACCGAGTAATTCTTCCAAGTGTTCAGCTACTGGACGTAGGGTCTTAGAAGCCTTGTCTTCTTCGGTCTTAACCTTGCCTAAGTGGGAGAAGAGGATTAATTTTCCTTGGTGCTCTAACACATATTTAATGGTAGGAAGAGCTTGGACCATCCGGTTATCATCGGTAATGGTTGATCCATCCATTGGCACGTTAAAGTCCACGCGCATTAATACTTTTTTCCCTTTTACATCGATATCTTCAATTGTTTTTTTAGCCATGCTAAACCCCTTTTCTATCCTTATCTACTTACTTTTAAAAAAACGGGAAGCGCGAAGCTCCCCGCTAGTTTAAAGATTTCTCTTATAGGTTAGCAAAGTGTTCTAAAGTAGAGATCATGTTGCTGGTGAAACCATATTCGTTATCATACCAAGCAACAGTCTTCACTAATTGGCCACCATCTGCATCCATGATCTTAGTTTGGGTTGCATCGAATACAGAACCGTATGGGTAACCAATGATGTCTGATGAAACAATTTCATCTTCAGTGTAATCGAAGGCAGTGCTTGAAGCAGCTTTCATAGCAGCGTTAACTTCTTCAGCAGTTACTTCTTTTTCAAGAACTGAGTAAAGTTCAACTTCTGAACCAGTGATTACAGGAACACGTTGAGCAGTCCCGTCGATCTTACCATCTAATTCAGGGATTACTTTACCTACAGCTTTAGCAGCACCAGTTGAAGCTGGGATGATGTTGTCAGCGCCAGCACGGTTCTTACGGCCACCTGGAGCATCTTGAGTTTTTTGAGTTGCAGTGTAAGCGTGGATTGTTGACATTAATGCACGTTTCACACCGAATTCTTTGTTCAATACATTAACCATTGGAGCTAAGCAGTTAGTTGTACATGAAGCTGCTGATACAATGTTGTCGTCTGCAGTTAAGATATCGTGGTTAACACCGTAAACGATAGTCTTAAGGTCGCCTTTAGCAGGAGCTGAAATTAAAACTTTCTTAGCACCAGCATCGATGTGAGCTTGTGCTTTATCAACTGATGTGTAGAAACCAGTACATTCAAGTACGAAGTCAATTCCTAAGTCACCCCAAGGTAATTTAGAAGCGTCTGCTTCTTCATAGGATTTGATTTCTTTACCATCAACAATTAAGGCATCTTCTTTAGCTTCAACACTGTAAGGGAAACGCCCTTGAGCAGTATCATATTTTAGAAGGTAAGCTAAGTCTTCGTTGTCAGTTAAGTCGTTGATTGCAACTACTTCTAAATCTGAACCTTTTTCTAAAATACGACGTAAAGCTAAACGACCAATACGGCCAAAACCGTTAATTGCTAATTTCTTTGCCATAATGTAAATTCCTCCTTGTAAGAACTACAACAGTTATACAACAATTTTATATCAATAGAGCTTGGCTCCATTTAATACCATATGACTTGCCCCTTCATCCGTAATTAAAACTAATTGCTGGGGGGCGATTTTGGCGAAGGCAGTAATCACATCTGCTTTGACTTCGCCACCGGCCACGAGAATGGGCCACTTAACTTGGTGGATATCTTCAATTTGAATCCCGATCCGTGGAACCCGGTATACAATCTTACCTTCCTTATCAAAGAAGCATCCAAAAGCTTCACCGATGGCTGCCTTGGACTTGATAAAGTCACAAGCCTTGGCATCCAAGTCGCGTCGCTTAGCCATGATATCCGCATTCCCTACACTAAAGATTAAGACATTAGCTTCCTTTAGCCGTTGCAAGGTTTTGTTAATCTGTGGCTCTTTGAGCAACATTTGATAAGTTGCTGTGTTCAAACTTTCAGGGGCGTAGAGTGAAATGCTCTGGCCACCCAAGAGTTGAGCGAGTCTTTCGCTGATGGTGTTGGGCTGGTTAGCCGCTTCATCTCCCATACCTCCACGCGCCGAGACGACGGTAAAGGACCGGCCATCTGTTAAAAGACGGTTGGAGAGATGAGGCACCACAGCTTGGACGGTCGATCCACCTGTCACAGCAATCACTTGCTGGCCCTTGTCCAGATGGTCAGCCAAGTAAGTTGACAAGGCTTGGGCCATCTTAGCTTCCGTCCCATCATCCAAGCCTAGAACCCCATTAACAATCAGGGCCGACTGGATACCTAGAAGGTCAGCTAATTCTCTTTCCAGGACTTGGATATCGGTTTCGAGTCTGAATAAACGGTGGGCAAGCGTAATTGCTTCCTCCCCTTTAGTAGTCAGGACCATGCCCGAGGCCAATTTCTCTAAAAGCCCCTGCCTGTCCAAGACGTCTGTCTCAGCTCGCACCCGTCTCTCCGTGAGATCCAAGCGCAAGGCCATGGTCTTACGACCCATGGGCCCCTCAGCTAAGAGCAAACTCAGCATCCGAATCCGCAAGCGGTAAGTTGTGTGTAGCTCTGGAACCACATCTTCAATTAGACTTAAAGATAGATCCATAAGCTCCCTCATTTCTTTGGACAGTTATTGTCCAGGTAGACAATTTCTGACCAAGTGTCTGTAAAAAAATTTGCGATCAATTTCTTTACACCGTTAGTATAGCAAGCTTCCGTCCAAAGTGCAAGTTATCAGCTTAAAAACTTTGGCAAAAATTTGTAAAAAGTATGTAAATCCACCCCAAATATGGGGCAAAAAAATAAAATAGCTTGGACATAATTAGTCCAAGCTATCGAATTTATATTTTGCTTTGGATGACTTGGGCCTTTTCCTGGGCAAGCAAGCAAAGCTCTTGGGCCTTAAAGATGTGCTCTTGAGTCATGGCTTCTTCAGTTCCGTTTAGGCAGTCTAGAATCATTTGGCCAAAGAAGGGGAAACCAATCTCGCCGGTCACTTGGCGGTGTTCAACGCCCTCTTCTGTCACTAGGTACACATGGTCCAGGCTGTCTTCGCGTCCGACGTCTAAGTACTTGCGCAGTTCAATGGTGCCCTTGGTCCCGGTGATAAAGGTCCGGCCGTCACCCCAAGTCGGTAAGCTGTCTGGTGTGAACCAGTCCACCTTGAAGAAGAAGGTCGCGCCGTTATCCCCGACTAGGGTCGCGTCGCCATAGTCTTCTAATTCAGGCACATCTGGATTGTCGTAGTTAGCCACTTTAGAAGCGATCACTTCCGCATCCTCATTACCCGTATAATAGAGGAATTGCTCAATTTGGTGGGAGCCAATATCGGCTAAGATACCGCCATATTCTTCTTTATTGAAGAACCAGTCCGGACGTTTTTCCTTGTCCAAGCGGTGGGGGCCAAAGCCCGTTACTTGGATGACCTTGCCGATCCGTCCTTCTTCAATCAATTGACCCGCTAGGACAGCGGCTTCGACGTGCAAGCGTTCAGAGAAGTAGACGAAGTAGCGGCGCCCTGTTTCCTTCTGTACGCGGCGAGTTTCTGCCAATTGGTCTAGGCTCGTAAAGCCTGTCTTATCGGTGAAGTAATCCTTACCAGCCTTCATGACACGGTTACCCAAGGCACTTCTCAGATTAGGCACAGCTGCTGCAGCTACCATCTTGATCTCTGGATCTTCGAGAATTTGTTCTAAAGAATCAGCCACTTCCACATCTGGGAAGGTCTCCCGGTATTCAGCGACCTTCTCAGGGTCCGGATCGTAAACGTATTTAATCGTAGCCCCGGCTTCAATTAAGCCATTAGTCATCCCATTGATATGACCGTGGTCGAGAGCCGTCACTCCAACCTGGAATTCGCCAGCTTCTACTACATGGTTAACCTTTCCTTTTGGTGCATAATTCATCCCATCATTTGCGCCCAAAGTTATTCCTCCTTCATCATTCTTTCATTGCGTCTCTTAGATTTTAGAACAAGTCTTTGAAGCCTAAGTCATAAAGAGCATCCCGTGAATCGGCTAAGCAGTCGAAAGGATCGCGACCATAAAGCATATCTTGTTCAACTAAGAGGTAAGAAATGTTTAATTCTACCGCCTTGTCGATAATCGCCTTGTAGTCCATGGAGCCTTGGCCAATTTCCGCAAATTCAACAATATTCGTGAAGTAACCATAGAAGGTTTCTACATCTTCAGCTTCGAGGGCTTCAAAAGCTTCGTCCGGAATCTCACCAATCCGGTAGTCTTTAATATGGACAAGGTCGGTCCGGTCCGCATATTGTTCCAAAATTGAAATTGGGCTGGCTCCACCCCGTTGCACCCAGTGCAAGTCGAATTCGAAGTCGAGATCTGGGCACTCTTCGGCAATGATATCCAAGAGGAACTTGCCTTCATAGCGGCGGAATTCCACATGGTGGTTGTGGTAGAAGAGACGGATGCCTTCTTCTTTTAACTGCTTAGCATACTTATTCGCTTCCCGGCAGAATTCCAAGGCAGTTTCCTTGTTCTTCATATTCTTAAAGGGCAGCATACCGATCCGGAGCAAGTCCACATCTAAGGTCTTGCAGTCCTTAACAATTTTGTCGAATTTAGTATCCAAGGCATCGTTTCCGCCTGGTACCCCTTCATCGATCACGTTACAAGATAAGGAAGCAATTTCCATCCCGAAGTCTTCCTTAGCTCGTTTGATTTCTTGGACATTCTCTTCTGTCATCGGGATTTGAGAAATTTCAACCGCTGAATAGCCGAGTTCTGAAACTTTTTTCAGGGTTTCATAGGCTCCTAATTCCTCAAACTTGTCCTTTAACATCATTGCTTGAACGCCAATTTTACTCATTTAAATATCCCCCTTATAGATGGTTTGCTTGGTCTTCGATGATGCTTTCATGGCATCGATCATTTCCATAGTGGTTAAGGCATCGGACAGTTGGCAATAGTTGTCTGTGCCGTCAA
The DNA here is from genome assembly GCF_001543145.1 of Aerococcus sanguinicola. Taxonomy (NCBI): domain Bacteria; kingdom Bacillati; phylum Bacillota; class Bacilli; order Lactobacillales; family Aerococcaceae; genus Aerococcus; species Aerococcus sanguinicola. The sequence goes on from NZ_CP014160.1 coordinate 2,010,645, forward strand.
TAATGGCCTGGTAGAAGTTTTCGATGCAGCGCTGGTGGCTAGGTCCATAGTAGATCTTAGTCCCTGGTAAGCTTTCGTTTTCAGCCAAGCAGTTCATTTGGTCATCGTAGAGCTTGTCGTCTTTAATGGTATAGCGGGTCTTTTGGGTCACAACCTGTAATTCAATGGAATCGTTACCGTAATAGGCATTGGTCGCCGCAAAGAAGCCGTGGCTACCATCGCTTAGTTTATAATTGGCCATTGCCGAATCTTCCACTTCGATATCGTATTCCATTAGATTACCCAGCATGCCTCGGCAAGCTAGCCAGTCCGTATCGGTCACATAATGCATGAGGTCCAGGGTATGGATGGACTGGTTGATAATGGTCCCAGCCCCTGCTTCAGCTTCCCGTCCCCGCCAAGGCTTCATGGTGTAATAGTCTTCCGGCCGGTACCAGGCAACAAGCCCCTTAACCGCAATCACTGGCGAGGTATCTTCCTCTGTCAGAATGCGCTTAAGCTCTTGAACCGTAGCATTCAAGCGATTCTGAAAGCAAATCGCCAGCTTGCTGTCATTGGCCAGGTCTTCCTGGGCAGCTAGAAGTTGGCGGGTCCGCTCGGCGTCAATGGTTACCGGCTTCTCAAGGAAGACATGAACCCCTGCCTTTAAACATTTGAGCGCTGCCTCATCGTGGAGATGGTGGGGCAAGCAGATGTGGACCACATCCAAATCTTCCTGGTCAAGCATCTTATCTAGGTCGGTATAGAAACGGGCCCCTTCCGCTTGAGTTTTCAGGCTTTCATCGAGGTCACAGACAGCTGTTAACTCAGCTGCCTGGGCATTCTCGATCGCTCTCAAGTGGACCACGGACACTGTTCCTAATCCGACAACTCCAACCTTAAGCATGTCTAGCTTCCTTTCTTATTGGCGTTGTTCGAATTTGCCTTCTTTAGCGATATGTTCGTTCAACATGCCAAGGAATTTTTCATCATCGAAGTTCTTAATGGACACTTCTTCGCCTGTCCAGCCTGACATTTGGATGGCATTCGCCAGACGCACGCCATTAATCCCTTCAGCCCCTGGTGCAATTAAATCCTTACCGTGTAAGATATGTTGGGCGAAGTTTTCCATAACGCCTGAGTGTTGGGCACCCCAGACATTGTCTTCTTCAATGGTATCAACGGCTTCGAAGAGGTCGCCGAAGACATCTTCCCCAGCCATCATGCTCTTCACCTTAGCGGCATCGAATTCCTTGTTAATTTCTTGTTCAGTTTCCTTCAAGCGGTAAACCGTTGCTTTTTGAGAATCATCCACAACGATCTTACCCTTGTCGAAGTAGAGTTCTAAGCGGTCTGAACCCGCAATTTCATTGGTAGAAGTCACAAAGACCCCTGTTGCCCCATTGGCATAGCGGAGCATGGCATGGACTTGGTCTTCTACGACAATTTCACGTTGGTAACCTTCTTGAACCATGGCGTAAACCGATTCAGGAACACCTGCAATCCATTGAATCAAGTCTAATTGGTGAGGGGCTTGGTTCACTAAGACGCCGCCGCCTTCACCACCCCAAGTTGCCCGCCAGTCGCTTTGGTTATAGTAAGCTTGTGGCCGCCACCAAGTTGTAATGATCCAGTTTGACCGGCGGAGATCGCCCAAGTCACCAGAATCTACAATGGCTTTAATCTTTTGGTAGAGTGGGTTGTTGCGTTGGTTGAACATGATCGCATAAGTGGCATCTGCCTTCTCAGCGTATTCATTTAATTCCTTCACTTGCTTGGTGTAAACCCCAGCAGGTTTCTCGTTCAATACGTGAACGCCCTTGCTCAAGGCATAAATAGCCATTTCAGGGTGGAGGTAGTGAGGCACTGTGGTCACAATTGCTTCCACCTTGCCAGAATCGATTAACTCTTTATAGTCAGAATAAGTTTCTACTTGTGGGTAGAGTTCCTTAGCTAACTTGGTACGTTCCTCATCAATATCACAAACAGCGACTAAATCAATGCTAGGCACCATGCCCTCATCAATAAAGCGTCCGTATGCTGAACCCTGTGTCCCGAAACCAATAATAGCGAATTTTAATTTGTCTGCCATAATAACATCTCCTTCATTTATCTTCTATAATATATTCTTTGACTTAGCGGTTAGCCTTGCGGAATTGGCTGGGTGTCACGCCCACACTCTGCTTAAAATAACGCGAAAAATGGGCATTGCTCTCAAAACCATTCGCCAAGGCAATCTCCTGGATGGATAAATCATCGCTCATCATCAAATGATAGCGAGCCTGTAAGAGGCGGTACTTCATGAGGAAATTGATCACCGTCATCCCGGTCACCTCACGGAACAAGTGAGAGACATAGGACTTACTCAGGTTGACACCGCTTGCAATTTTATCCAAGTCTAACTTCTCTTGGTAGTGCTGGGTCAAATAGTAGGCAATCTCTTGGACCCTTAGCAAGGGCTCTTCCTGGCGGGCGCTCACTTCCACAATCGACTGGTGGTCCATCCGGTCCAAGGTCATCAAGAGGTCTACAATCTGTAGCTTGACCTGCTGCTCATGGAAAGTATAGGAGGAATCCAGCTGGGTGAGTTCTGCCAGAGCTCGCATCTTCTCAGCCACGATTTCCTTGTCCGAAGATTTTGTCATCCGGTAGAGACTCCCCTGACCCTCCTTGAAGAGCTCCAGGAGCTGACTAGCGTCCAGGCTGGCCAAGAGGGGCTGGATCGACTCCCTGGTGAAATGCACCACATGGCGTCGGTAAACCTCCCCTTCATCTTTGACAAAAGCCTTGTGGAGGCGCATGCCATCAATCAGTAAAATATCCCCTGGCTCCAGCTCATAAAACTGGCTGCCAATCTGAAAATAGCAGCAACCAGCAATAAACTGGTAGATCTCCAATTGGCGGTGGGTATGGAATTCTAACCACTCATCGCCGCCTTGCAGGTCATAACCCGCATAAATTTCTTCATCCATTCTGCCACCTGCCTCGTACATCCTTATTATACCCGAGAAAGCGCTTTTAATCATTAGATAAATCTGTTTAAAAGCGCTTATTTTTTGACTGAGAGTGCTATTTGTGATATTTTGAACATGAATATTTGTAAAAAAAGACTGGAAAAACTCCAGTCTATAACTCGTCTCACTTGTTAACTTGTGCAAGAAAATCTTAGCTCGCACAGCTTGACTCAAGCGACTATTTTTGTAATTCTGAATTGGAGGTCATAATATGGTCGATGATCCCATATTCCTTGGCTTCTTCAGCCGACATCCAATTATCACGGTCGGTATCCTTTTCAACCACTTCAATGTCTTGACCAGTTGCTTCGGAAATGATCCGGTTCAAGTTCTTCTTGGTCTTCAAGATATGACGGGCAGTGATTTCAATCTCAGTCGCTTGGCCTTGGACCCCGCCTAAAGGTTGGTGGATTAGAATTTCAGAGTTAGGTAAGGCATAACGCTTGCCCTTTTCTCCAGCCATGGCAATCACTGAACCCATCGAAGCTGCAAGACCTGTCACAATGGTTACCACATCTGCATTCACAAAGTTCATGGTATCATAGATGGCAAGGCCAGCTGTGACAGAACCACCTGGTGAGTTGACATAGATGTAGATATCCTTTTCAGGATCTTGGGCATCCAGGAAGAGCAATTGGGCGATAATTGAGTTCGCCATATTGTCATCTACTCCCCCAGACATCATAATAATACGGTCCTTTAATAAGCGAGAATAAATATCATAAGCACGTTCACCACGCGAAGATTGTTCGATTACTGTAGGAATTAAATTCATAAATTAAAACTACCTCCCTATACATTGTTTAATTCTATCATACACGGTTGGTCAACAATGGTCAAGCAAAAAGTCCTAAAAAAGATTTGCATTTTCCAAGGAAAAATTGTATAATAATCTTGTTGTTAATTTTTGCGCCCATAGTGTAATGGATATCACGTAAGATTCCGGTTCTTGAGATGGGGGTTCGATTCCCTCTGGGCGTATTTTGTGAAATCTAGTGAGGTCTAGTAAAGGCCAGTGTTGATTTATCAGCATTTGTCGCACTTACTAAAGGCTAGTGAAGTCTAATAAATGCTAGTTTTTACTCGAAATTCTATAACATTTCTATAACTTTTTGAACCGTCAGCCAGCATCGTTATAAGGTTTTGAACAAAATTATCTATAACTTTTCAACTTTTCACAAAGTTGGGAAGTTATTTTTTAATATAAAGCACAAAAAAAGAGGAGACCAATACGGCCTCCTCTTTTAATCTTATATACTATTTTTCAGTAATGACGTAAACAATCCCATTCAGAAGAACTTCATTGTCAGCCAGTTCGACCTTACCATCCTGCCCTGGTTGGTGATCAGCCACTTGGATTTCTTTTTGATCACGGGCCTCCACAAGCTTATTAACCTCATTCTGAACCGCAACTGGATCATACCCAGCTAATTGTAATTTAGAAATTCGATCTGCACCATTACCCCATTTAGCATCCAGTACTTCCTTAGCAATCTCAGCAGGTGATTTAAGAGGGACTGGTTTAGCTTCCTGGCGGTATACATACCAGTAGCCTAGGTAGTCATAAGTCCCCATAACATTTGTTTCTGGTTCCTCATATACCCCGCCATTCCAGCCGTCTTTATAAGAACAGTGGATAACCGTTGTGGGACTGGTAAACATCCATACATGGCCTCCTGCGTTTGCGCTGTGACCAATCTGCCCCATGATACAGATATCCCCTTTCTGAGCTGGCCAAGTTGCATTAGTTGCAATCCGCTTGAAGCCGTTCGCTACTAGCCAACCATGCATACTTTCTGTAGAAGCAACCTGCCCTAGGTTACTAGCTCCAGCAGACCGCAGAGCAGCATAGATGGCACCAGAGCAATCAGCAGAGCCGTCTGCGCCAGTGCGGCTACCATACATGCTGTAAGTGGTTCCTTTTGCTTTCAAATCTCTCATGAAAGAAATTGCTTTATCAATATCAATTTTCATAACTGTTTGCTTCCCTTCGTGTAAATAATCTTGATCTAATTTATCTAAGCTATTATTGTTTGCAACGTTAATCGCTTGTCGCCGAGCAGTCATTCCTTGTAGGTATAACTCATAGCGCTGCTGACTGGTGGCCACGTTCATCGTCGCATAATCGTATTGAGCACCACCCACAACGAAAATCCCCTTCACCGCATACTTGAAGTCATTTTCCTGGTACACATTGTAGTAGCCATCAGGGCGAAGCAGATACGTCCAGTCCTCGATGAAATCCGATAGGCTGGCATACTTCATGTAGTGGCCACCCTCTGCAGCAGGCCGGGGACTGCCTTTAGACACAACAACACCAGATGGACGTTGAGCCGTTCCAGTCCATGTCATGCCACCAAGGTTACTATTTAATCGGGCCACCTCAGAGTTACCCCAAAGGCCTTCATAATGTAATTGTGTAATGAGAAAGCTGGGGAGGATTTGATATTCCCTAGCTTTTTTCAAGATAGCATTGAGCGTTTCTTCTTTCAGAACAGCTCCATTATATTTGAGCTCCATTAAATCACCTATTTTCTATTTTTCAAGTCTTCTTTGAAATATTTAGTTACTTTTGCGTCATAATCTGAACGCATTCTATTGAAATATTGGGAAATCCAAGAAGGAATAGGAACTCCAATGGCATCTAAATTTTCAATAAAGCTAACAGCGTAACCTGAGATAAAGAAAATACCCAAAGCATTAGAAGCAAAATCTAGCCCTAACGCTTTAGCGTATGTTCCAGAAATAGTCATTATAAAGACAACTAAAGTATGCTTTATTAAACCATTTGTACCAACGCTAGAGTCGAGCACTTTTAGCTTGAACGCTTTTCCGTAACCTGAAATAACATCAGCTAAAATCAGCCATAATAGAGATTGAAATAGAAAACTATGGCTTAATTTAATTAAACTCATAAAGAAAATTTCTTTTGTAATATCAATATTAATCATGTTCCTATCACTTTCTTTCTAAAGGTGGAGTAAAGCTGTAAAAGTTAAATACCCGTCACCTTCTTTATTATTATAAGAACCAACAATTCTGCCATTTCCGTAAACGACCGTATCCAATCCTGACATGTGCTTTGTATGGGGGCTTTCCCACAAGAGTTGCCAGCTATATCCGTCCCTAGAAAAAGCTAAATATCCACATCGACCATTTTCGTCATACTCAGGACATGCTGAAAACATGTAAATCTGTTCCGCGCGATTAACAAATTTTTTTGTCGACAGATAGCGTTTGCTACGATCTTGCATGCTCCAAAAACCTTCTGTGAAATCTGAAAGTTCTAATTGAGGGTTAATCACGCGATTTCTATCGATGTTTAGGAAATCTCCGCCACCTCCACTTGTATCAGCTGCTAAGAATAACCCTCGTGGGCCTGATATTAATTGAGTATAATTTCCTGCAAATTTGCGTTGGTTAGCAAACATATTCCAGGTATTCCCCCAATCATCGGAATAATACAAGGAAGCTGCACCGAAATCCCCTGCCCAAATATATAGCCTTCCTGATAGAGGATCATATTCAATGTCATGTAAATGCGTACGGCGATCTTCTAATGGAGGAAATTCTGGGCTAATAATGATACTTTTATCAAAGATTCTCTTAAAAGTTCTTCCCGAGTCCGTGGATAAAAATGCTTCATGACGATTAGATGTCTCCATTCCAGCTTTCTCATATGTCGTAAAAGCAATAACATTTTCATGCCGTGTTGAACCCCAATTGTGATTAAATATTCCTGATACGATGTCAGGTTCTGCTTTAAAAACACCATTTTCATCAGATATAAATACCTCTCCACCGTAACAACAGGCTACAAGATTTCCATAGCCTCCAACAAATAGATGTTCGATAATACGGTTAGCTCCATCCTTAGGTGGTAGAGAAGTTATCTTTTCCCAAGCCTCACCATCTTCGCTTGTATATACATCTAGGCCATATGTCCCATAGAATTTACCGTTACGATATTCATGGATGTAATTTACAGATGTCTTTCTTAGTTTGACATCCGTAAGCATAGCCCTCTTAGGATTTAACTGACTATTTTTTTGAATCTCTAGTAACTGTTCGAGCATTGTCTCTATTTGACCTAGTTTATTACTAGAAACATTGTGAACACTCCCCATCATTTCCACACCAATCTTATTTAGATTGGATGATAAGGACTTCAAGTACAAACTTACATAAGGAGACACAATCTTAATTTTTTTATTCTCAGTATTATAAGATAAACTTTCTTCAGGATTTTTAATTTTATGGGTTTTGGTTAAAACAAAAGTTTCTGCTTCAAAATTATAATTATATTCTCGAATTTCGGCCTTATATCCATAATACAAGTTGGAGAATAATGATAAATCTAATACATTGCACCCGTTCATACTCATTTTAGAAGTTTCAAAACTAGCAGAAGGTGCTAAAGAAATTTTTTCATCTTCTGCAGTAAAATTAGCAATTACGTTAAAATTTGAATTAACTAATAAGCGCCCATTTTTATCCGTCTTTAAGATTTCAGCTTTGTCTCTAGCGGTATTCAATGCCATCATTTCAGTAGAATTAGAGCCTGATTTTAAAGCCGTTACAAAGAACCCCATCCTAGTATCCATAGAGTTAGAAATATTTTTTGCTTTTAACACAATAGCCGAGCTAGATAAACTAATCTCAACTGTATTAGGGCCAGAAAAAACATATCCGCCTGTACTTTTATTAAATATTTTTGTTGTTCTGGCTATAGGAGATGATTCATTAGGATACTGAAGCTCCTCAACCGTCAATTCATAACCTGCTGCGTTAGAAACCGAAACTGAGATTCGAAGTGTATCCATACCGATAGTTTCAAATACTCCCAGAGACAGTGTTTTTCCTTTTGGAACATCCCTATTAGATACAACTTCTGTCATAAGATTTTTATGATTTGATTCAACTCTAAGTTCACCCAAATCATTAACACTTATAGCTTTAGCACTTCCGTCATCTCTACGGCCCGCAATTCTCATCATTTTATCTGCCATTCTACACTCTCCATTCCTGACCGTCTTCTGTCATCAACTTACCTAAGTCCCAAGATTTTTCGTCTTGGTACCACCTTTCGAACCCCTGCGCAATTGCCTCTCTAACATCACGCCCATATTTTTTTGTTCTAATGAATTTAGCAATATCGGTAATGGAATAAAGTTTATTGGGATCCATAGGCGAACCATCCACATACGCCATTACTGACCACCCTCATTTCTTTCTACTATATTTTTGTTGTTCTCTGCTAATTCTTTGATTTCGTCAATGCGCTTATCGATAGCAGTAAACCGATTGGAATATGCTGTTGCTCCTCTCTCCAAGGTAGCTATGTACCCTTTTAAGTAAGCTAAGTCATTCTTAAAGCTCATGAAGTCTCGAACCCCTCGCTCTGACCAATAGTCCGATGCATTAGCTATCTTATGCCCCAAGACATAATTAGATTTTTCAATATTCACTATGTCAATTGTTTTCTTCACGCACTGCATAGTGGCCCCCTGGTCTCCAAAGAGAGGATTGTTAACAACCACATAATCGTTTAGATTGATTGATTTATATTCGCTTGGATAGAGCAATTGTAAATTTGCAACGCTTAAATTCACTTCTGACTGATCAATAAATTGTTGGAGCAGATCAGTTTCTGCCATCTCTTTAAGTAAAGCTGGGTCACTCACATTATCGTAGTACTTTACTTTAGTAATAGCACCGTAACGTCTGAGCAACTCATTGTTAAATATGTTCGTAAAACTATTATTAACGTCTGAGACTGTAATTTCTTCGGTTTTATTATCTGCCCCAGGACTTACTGAAGGTCCTGCTATTTTTTGTTCTCTTGCTCCCTTAAGACGATACCAATACGTTGGAGGACCGCCTAGCCAACCGCTTAAAGGAGTTATCATGATTCCTTGCGTGCCAGGGCCAACTGTACAGTGAATAATTTGACCATTCCCGTAATAAACTCCCGTATGTCCATTTGACCAACCGGAATTTCCTTTTATCCCTGAAACAAAAATATCCCCTCTCTGTTTCTCGTCAGCATTAATAGGGATAAGAAGACTGCCTTCAAGAGCATACAAGTCTTCTGTAGACCCTAGCGCAGTACCTTGGGGTAGAAATCCCGCGTAGATTAAGGCACTATATACAGCGCTCGAACAGTCGTAAGAGTTAGGTCCTCCCCGGGCCACCATGCTATAGCCTACTTTCCCTTTTCTTTGTTCGAACCACTCGATTAATTTGTCGATTTTACCTGACACAACTTCTACATATCCAGTTTTATCAATTTGTTTATCCCAAGATTGTAAATTATAGGATTCAATCACTCGAATGAGTGAGGGAGCATAGTTAGGGTCTGTTGCATAGCCTGCATTTTTTAAAGCCCAACAAGCTTTTTTATAGTCAGTCTCTCCAATTACTGCACGATAATTATTTCGTGCCCAGGAACTTCCTTGGAAAAAGTTTGTCCGGTCTTTAATACTATCTGCCCAACTGGCGTATTTCCTAAAACCGGCATTTACCCAATAACTCCCACCAGCGCCGACCTCTCGAGTATTCATATACACCACTTGGCCCGTCCAATTAGACCCGGATTTAACTCCAAAAAGATTGTGGTTAGGAGGTGCTCCAAGCTTTGACCTCCCCCAGTCACTTTCAAGAATTGCTTGAGCTGCAGTAACTGACGGAAGCACTTTAGAAGTAGACCATTCAGCAATTACCCCAGGCTTAATGGCATTTAAGAAATCGGTTTGAAATGCTTGCACTATTCCCCCTCACCCTCCTTCTCTTCTTTTTGATACCGTCCAATTGGAATGATGATTGAATAGACATCATTAACTTTATTCAACCGCGACATACTTATTAAATTATCACCAACAGTAACTTCCGTTTGATTAAAATCACCATGGGATTGTCCAATTAAATTAACTTTTAAATAGCCATCAATATAAGAAGTTGTAAAGCGACAATTACATATCTCACAAAGCTTAGAAATCGCCTCAAAAGTATCCATCTCAAGAGAAACCTCTAGCGAAACTTGTCTGGACTCAGAAATTATTTTGTTCCCTGATTGAGTAGTGATAACTGTCTCTGTTTCATAGATATCTTCTCCCTTAATCCATCCAATTTTTACCCCTTGATAAGATAAAAAATAAGCATTTCTTGGTTCATCGTATGCTTCTACACGATTTACGCGCTCTTTTGCGAAATCTGCAATTCTCAAGCCACTAGGATGGTGTGACGGAGAAAAATAAACAGCACTCGATTTGATTCGAGCGCTGTCTCCAACAGACAAAGTTTTATGCTTGGTCTGTTTTTTAGTTTCTTTAACACTTTTAACAATATTTGCCACATCATCATCAATTTGGCCAACAAAGAAATTTTTCCACCATCCGGCAGAAAATTCATTAGACGTTGGAACAGTATTTACCTGCATGTTGTGGCTATCGAGTAGCTTACTTAATACCTCTTTAGGTGTGCCAGTAATGGTAGTTCCAGTATTAAAGGTGTACACACAACTATCATGTAAAAAACCTTTATTAGATTCACATGTTACTGCTTTTTCTACCCCTATTCCATCTGCATCCTGCTTTTCTTCTACATTGATGACACGTCCATAAAAGATGTATTGGCCATCATAATAAGACATAACGAAAACTTGGGTAGTGAAAGTATTTAGACGATCATATCCTGGGTTTTCTTGATTAATTGTAAATGTAAAAGAGTCAATTTTATCACTTTCACTATTCATTTGACCGCTTAAAATTCTCGGATAATCAACTGCTGGATCATTTAAGTTGATGAACTCATAGTCGTCTAGGAGGAAAACGTTATACATTAAATAACCTCTTTTCTAAATTTAAAGTTCAGAAATAAATCATACCCATAGATTGATAACTTATTAGCTCCAGGATTAAGAACCAATGAATGATTTTTTACTTTCCCTGACTTATCAATGCGTAGACTTATTGGACCACCATTATTGTTGACGATCGTGAACCCTTCATGGAAAATTCTGGAAGCACTATTATCCAATTTTGTAACTTCAATTTCTGGATAAATTGGAACTGAGCCGGTGTTGATTAAAGTAATTGAAGTTATATCGGGCAGTGCTTCAAGAGCATCTTGTTCGTAAATTAAAAGATTACTATCTTTACCACCTAGACGATACATTCTTTTACTAATTACCCACTTATTTTGATGGCCATCAGGGACTTCTAAAACTTCTTTTACAGGTCCATTGACTACTGTTCGGGTTTGACTACTACGTAACCTATCTTTCCTGGCATTTGCAGTTGATTCTCCAACCGTATGTGTTGCCCAGGACGTTAATGTGACTTGAGTTCCTATTTTTAATGGCTTAAATTGCGGTGATTGGCCATTCGTTCGTGGCAAGGACACAGAAGTTGTTTGTGCCACACCACCCTCAAAGTAAAAGGAATCCCAAATGTCATCACCTTCATACTGGTCTCCAATCAAAAAGGGGTAGGCATTAAAAGTCACTTTTAAAGTTCCATCTATCCAATTTTCTGTGAATTCAGGAGCATCTTCCACTTCAGCTAAAAAATGAAAGTCAGGAATGTAATCGTCATGCAACTCTTGCTTACCATGGCTAAACAATAACCAGTTGACAAGGACGGTTTTTACTCGATACATTTCGTGTTTCGTCTGAATTCTTCGATTGGCAATATTGAAGTAGTAAGACACTTCCCTTGTTGTAAACTCTGGAAAACCTAAAATTTCGGAAAAATCATACTCTCGATTTGAATAAGGTAAATCAAGTTTTCTCTTCACTTTTTTGGGATAACCGATTTCTCGCTTAGCAATTGTAATTCCAAAATCATCATAGGAGTGCTTGCCTAAATAACGAATTCCTTTGTATATCATAAGCTAAGCCCCCTTCTTACTAAGTCAATATTTCGACCATTCAAACGGTCGCTATAGCCATTCGTTAATCGAACAAACTCTTTCCCATCAATATGCAACACAATATCAGCTGGCTTACTTGGTTCCTGCGATTGAGTAAGTGGGCCTAGCGCTTCCACAATACCTTTACCGATGTTCTTTAAGTTCTGCTCATTAAGCGGCAAAACAGCCTCTGGCCCAGCTTCTCCACCAGCCAGAAGCGTGCTTCCGCTCATACCAAAAGCAGTAGGTTTTGTCATAATCCCTCCATGTTTATACCAGGCAACATCAAAACTAGGTACGCGTGGAGGGTTTAAGCTGAAGCCTCCTGTAATGGTAACGTGTGGCAATTTAATACGAGGAAGTGACCATGTAAAGTTAAAGAAGCTTTTCATTTTATCAATTCCACTTTTGACGGTATTAACTGCATGGTTAAACTTAGTTCTCACAGCTTGTTTGATATTTTCAAAAATTCGACTGATGGTACTCAACATCGCTTGGAACTGAGTCGAGATATTATTCTTTAACTCTCCTGCCTTTGCTTTAATCGTGTCCCAATTGTTGTAAAGCGTAACCCCTGCGGCTACTATCACCGCAATTACAGCGACAACCGCTAGAATCGTTCCGATAATAGGCAATAGACTCGCTGATACTCCTGCACCAGCAACCGATAGTATGCCAAATGTACTGACTAATGACAGAATGATTGGTAGCAAAGCTCCAATAACTGCGATAATAATCAATACAACAGCAATCACTTTTTGGGCCGCAGGACTCAAGTTATTGAACCAATTCGCTAACCCCTGGACTAGCGGAGCTAATTGCTTCATTAATCCAATAAAAATTTCCATTACTGGCTGACCGATAGCTGCAGCAAATTCTTCTTGAGCACGCTTCATATTACCTAAAGTATTTTCAAAAGAATCTCCTTCACGAGCAGCTTGTCCTAAAGCTCCAGATACTTTATTGCCATCCTCTACCATTGCCAATAACGTTAATTGCTTCTGAGCTTCATCTAAGTCATTAAACGACTTACCGTATAGCTCATTAGCTTTAGCGTTTCGAGTGGTTTCAGTAGCGCTAATACCCAATGCTGCGTCATTTTCGTAATTTCCTTTGAGGAACGACTGTAGGCTCTCTGTTACATCCTCAATAGAGACATCGTAAAAAGCGGCACTATCTGCAGCTGCTTTAGTCGCCCGTTCAGTTAGGCTTAATGCCCCGGCAGTATCCATTCCTGTTGTTTTAGCAAAGGCTGCCATCTTAGTGAATGAATCTCGCAGCCGCCCGGGTAAAATATTAGTTTCTAGTGAAATTCTATCTAACGCCGCAGTAGCTTCAGCTTCTAAAGTCCCAAAAACTTGCGAAAACTGTGCTTCAGACGCTTGCATTTTTCCTGCAGCTTCCATCCCTGTCTGCCCAAGATCGAACATTTTACTTGAAACATTAGAAAGCGTATTAGAGACCGTCCCTAAAGCCTCACTTTGAGCAATATCTCCAATCCGGTCAAGTTTAGACTTGGTGTCTGAGCTGGTATCTGCCATCTCTTTTAGATTTTGAGTAACATTATCGATAGAATTGCCATCGTCAATAGAATCTAGAGTCTGCTTCATCTTTTGCATATCAGCTTCAGACCCTAAAGCTTCTTTGCCAATCAAATCTATAGCTCTCTCTAAGTCTTTAGATGACGCTGTACCGTTCTTAATAGCATTAGTTAACTTATCCCCTAATACTCCTGAAAAACTTTCTACAGACCGTCCTGTGGCTTCCAGTAACGTTTCTAATCGTTGGGTGTTTTGGGCATATTGACTTTGCTCATTTTTAGTTTGTTCCAGTGCGTTCTGATAGTTTTTAAGACGACTTTCAGTATTAATCACCTCACGCTGGAAAGCACGGTATTGCTCTTCACCTAAATCTCCAGAGTTAAATTGAGCCTCAACTTCAGACTGGGCCCCTTTTAGAATCGATAGCTTATCAGAAGTCGCAGTAATCTGATTATTTAAGATTTGCTGCTTTTGAGTCAGCAACTCTACACTACTTGGATTAAATTTAATCGCAGAATTAACAGCCCGCAATTCTTTAGTCGAATTGATTGACGCTTTTTCAACATCCTTAAGGGCATCACTCAAATCAGATGTGTCTGCACCAATTTTAATCGTAATCCCTTTAATATCTTTACTTGCCAAGTGTCTCACCTCCTAAAAACTATCAAAATCAGCTTGAGTTGCTAAACGTTTTGAGCCTGACTGATCACTATCTAAGGCATTTACATACTCATGAGCATAATCAATCACGCTTCCGATTGTCATATATTGCAACTCTTCAATACTTAAACCAATTTGCTTACAAATATAAAGATAGGATTCAGTGGTTAATAATTCATCCCCTGCATTCCTATCGTTCTCGACTTTTTTGAGCGCTGCAGCAATCCATAAAGATTTTCTAAAGTATCAGGAAGAATATCTGCTACTGGGAACTCTTCAAAACTTGCTAACCAAGTCATTAAATCCGGCAAGTCTGGGTTCGCTGTTTTAGCCATGATATAAACTAAGCGATATAAAACTGTTAAATCTAAATGTGATAGGTCTTCATAAGTTAAATCGTTAAGATTCAAGTTTTGTTGTTCTTCTGTTGCTGTATATGCTCCACTCAGTGATTTGATTAAAATCAAAAGATCACTAAAAAAATCACGACCAAACTCTTTTTTATAGAGAATGGCCGTTGCTCCGTTTGTCGCGAGTTTTACATCTCGCCCATCAATTTGAATAATTTTAGACATCTTGTCCTCCTAACGTGATAATGGATCCGATGTTTTGACAGGTTCATAAACTTTTTTGAAGAAATCTTCATACATGCTTAAATCTGAAGAAGCTCGAATCTTAACAAGCTTATCTCCCGGCCGTGCAGCGCATTTAAATTCAAGTGTCTCTGTATTAGGTTCACCATCTGATTTTGTCTTGGAGCCAATCTTAGACCGGCTAGCGCTGCAATAATAAAGTAAGTGACGATTCTGATTGGCATCACCGCTAAATTCAAACATTAGTGCAAAAGGTTGGGATTGAGAAGTTCCAAATTCAGCAATCGTCCCATCAGTATTCTTGACCTCTCCTAAATGTTCAATCCGAAAATCATCTGGAATTTTTGCTGTTTCTAAAGACCCTTCATAACCTTGGTTATTTTGATTGTAGTAATAAATAGTGTTATCTGCATTAAATTCTGTAGGATCGCCGTTTGGTTCAAGCGATAGTTCTACCGCCCCTGGCCAACTCTTGACTTTTCCATAAGTCGCTTGACCGGTTTCATCATTGAACGATACTGACGCATAGTGTACATTCTCTAGCCCAAATTGGACCTTATTCTTATCTGCCATCAATCATCACCTCATAAATTCTTTGATAAATATTATCATCTTCGTTGTAAAAATCCCCTAAAACATCATATGGATATTTAGCATCTGCTAAAACTTTCTCTAGCTTCTTCTCTGCTTCGAAATCCTTATATTCTGTATAAAGCTCCACGCCAAATTTTCCTGACATATGGTAGACAATGTTATCTGCCTTAAATTCAATAACCTCACCATCCATAATAGCCATGTAAGGAGGCTTAGGAGCTTCATCAAAATGATTGTAAGCAATTGGCCATCCTAACGTTTCCAGGGCTTCGATTAACTCACTATAAGTCATCCTTTTTTCACTCTTTTCTCAACTGCTTTTTCAAACTTACTAATGGCTTCTTTTTCAATTGGACCAATATGAGGATAAGCTGGGGCTTGACGTTTTCTATTCCTCGTGCGATGCCCTTTTTCTAGTAAATGGGTTAGTCGGTAGTGCTTCCTGTTACGTACATAAGTATTTAAGCCTTCTTTTTTCGTTCCCCACGACTTCCGATACTTCCCAGTTCTTTTAGGACTTGCTGCTCTCAACTTTTTCGCTGTTTCCTTAGCGATTTCTTTTTGATCCTTCTGAATCCCTTCTACAACATCATTTGTATAAGTAGCCACTTCATCCGCTAACTTTTTAGATAGTTCATCAATTTTAATTGACACCTTTAGCCACCTCACAGACAAGTTCTGTTTCTTCAAAAGAAGCTCGATAGCTTCTAATAACCTTATAAACCACATCTTTATAACGTACACGCCGTTCCCCATCGTATTCGTAACTGTGCACAACAATATTAATTTCAGGATTAAAGCCCTGCTCTGCTGCACGATAGAACTCGGAAGAAGATATTGAACTGGTTTTGCATAATACTCTAGTTTCTTTATCTTTGTAGCGATGGTTTTTCGTCTTGTCCATATAGCGAATTGACTTGATTAAAATTACTTCATCATTCCACATGCTTCTCACCTACTACTAAATTATGCAAACGCCATTGCAAATGCCTAGGGAGAGTCGGATCATCTTTATTGGAGTAACGATATTCAGCATAATCAGCCACAAACATAACATGATCAGGGCGATCACTCTTAAGAGTAATCCCCTGCTGATTTTCAATTTCACTAATTACTCCAGAGATAATAGGTAAGAGATAAGTATCCCTTACTTGACTTGTAATGCCTAAGCGAGATTTAACAATGCCTAAAACCGCCTCCTTGTCCATTACAAATCACCTCCTAATTAATTATTAAGCTTGTGCTTCGTCTGTGTAAGTCACATACACGCCTGCATCCGTATCAGTGGGTTTAACGTCAAAGCGCAGATAACCTGCTAGCAATTGACCGTAAATGTCATGATCCACCCATTTAACTGAAGCTTGTTTACGGTCAAAGAGTGTAATGGCTTTATTTAAATCACCTACAAAGCCAACTTTATCCCCGTCTTTTTTACCGATTAAGGTGTCATCTAAAACAATGACTTCTTTACCAAACAGGCGCTTACCTGATTCCACTGTAATATCATCTTGCAGTAAGTAACGTCCGTTCTTATCCTTCAATAAGTCCAGTGCATTGTAAAGAGAAGCTGAGATGTAATATTTCACATCATAAATACGTTTGATGCCTGTATTAACTAATGTCTTTAAGCCATCGGGACCTTTTACAGCCTTCTTGGTTGCAGCTTTCA
Organism: Aerococcus sanguinicola; assembly: GCF_001543145.1. Classification (NCBI taxonomy): domain Bacteria; kingdom Bacillati; phylum Bacillota; class Bacilli; order Lactobacillales; family Aerococcaceae; genus Aerococcus; species Aerococcus sanguinicola. The sequence goes on from NZ_CP014160.1 coordinate 2,027,605, forward strand.
TCGCTTCAGCAATATAGTGGTTCTTAGTATTCAATGCTTGGCCATTAATCTCATTAGCAATCAATCCTGTCACATCATAGTTAGCGTCATCAATCACTTCTTGAGAGATTGGAATATAACCACGATATGTGCTGACATCATAAGTTACATTTTGAATCGTTGGATTTGCTAATTTAGGGTTGTTAGCTAGTTCTTCAACAGAAGTCATTTTATTATCGGTATGTTTAATTACAGGATACTTACCTCCACCTGAATTAACAGATACGCGATTAACATATTTACTTAAATCGGTAGCTTCAGTTTCAACTACTTTGGGAGAAAGTAACTCCTCAGGGATTAGTGCTCCGCCATCTACACTAGTGAAATCACGCGTTTCTCCTTGTGTATGAACATAAGCATTAATGGCTTCTCGGGTTTCTTTAGTTGGCGTTGTCATAGCTCGTGCTCCTTCTTTTTGACCATCTTTTAAAGTATCTGGTGCTTTATCATTAATTTCTTTTAGTTGATCTTCTAAATTATTGATTTCATCCTCTAATTTAGACTTTTCTTCTTTTTTATCTTCAATTTCTGCTTTTAAATCATCCGCAGTTTTCTGAATATCATCTAGATCTTTTTCGCTTTCTGCTTCATCAGCTGCTTTTAACAGTTGCTCCCGCTTATCCAATAGGTCGTTCAACTCTTGGCTCAAAGGGGTTAAAGCATCACGTTTTAACTTAATGCGATTCGCTAAAATAATTGGGTTCATAATTTAAAGTCTCCTTTATTTTTAACTTCTTAGCTTCTAATAATTCAGATTTGTAATCAGCAAGATCTTGATTACGTGCTTTAATTTCTGTTTGAGGATAGGCTGGGAAGGTTACAATTGAAACTTCAAACAGGTCAATATCCGTTAACCTCGCCTCAACTTTCCCATCTTCACGGTCTGTATATTCAGTGCTTACGGGATAAAATCCAAAGCTGCAGCCATTGATATCTCCACGCTTTACGCGCTCATACACCGCTATAGCTTCGCTGTCTGCACGGTTAATTGTCACAGTACCCCATAAGCCTTTATCATCTGACTTAAGCGTTAGAGTCCCATTTCCACACCGACCAAGGACTTGACCAGTATTGTGGTTAAATAGGCACCGAATATCTATTTCCTTTAAACTTCGATTAATGGCATCACGAGTTACTAATTCGATATAATCGGGACTAAGTTCTGTAGGTTCGTTATACCGGATAAAATATCCACTAAGTTGTAGATTTTCATTATCTTCTACAGCACGAAATTGACCAGGAAAATATCCAGCTCGAAATTCTTTCTTAGACATTAGAGGTCCTCACCACCTTTCAATTTCTTTTGATTACCTAATTGATCTTGAGGAAGGTAATTCTCTAAAACAATCAGTTCTTCCATTTCTGGGTCAGGATCTAAGCCTACCCAGTCGCGCAGTTCATTACGGCGCATCGCATTCATTCGGACCATTTGTCCCCCAGCTTCAACTAACATGTCTATTCCATAAGCGTATAAGCTTCTCGGATTTAACTTAAAGTACCAATTTGGCGAAACTAATAAATCACGCGTTAAGGTCTGAGCGATAATCTGTGCAATTGACATGATCCGTGTATTAATGAAATTGTTGTATTCATCACGATCAAACTCACCTACACCTAAGAAAAAAGCAGGAACTCCAAGAAGTCCTGCAACAGTCTTTTTATCTAATTCTACTGAGTCGTTAATCGCAATATCATTTAGAGTCAGCGGTGTGATCTTTTCTACATCAAGCAACTCTGCAGGAATTACCCATGGTTCACCTGATTTTGAACTTTTTAAATATTTTTTCTTAACTTGCTCTCTACCTTGTTCTGAAGCTAACTCTTCACTCAAGGCATCAACCTTTACGATTAGATTTGGCATATACTCCCCAACCATAAAATGGTTTTTAGTTTTATTTGCCTGCTCCAGGTTGTTTACTAGACTTTTTAAAGTAATGCGATATCCTGTACCAGTCCATCCATCGTAACGGTTTGGATTAATCATAAAATGAATCAACTGACTAGCGTCATAAAATTGCTTATCTCCATATTGGATTAGCAACTCATTATCTTTCGTATAAAAGCTGACTTGAGACATATCTAGTGGCGTTAAATCCTTAATCAGTAAAGTCTTAGGATCAACACTAATGTGTACTAAGGCATTCCCCTCCCCATCAAGCAGCAAGTCTTGGACAATGCGGTAAATCCATGTCTTGCGTGTCATATGCTTACAAGGATTAATATCGATCTTTCTAGATAATTCATTTTGAATACGCCTGTCACCTTCTGAAGTATTCTCAACTAGATGAATGGTCATGCTAGACACCAGGTCTGCAATTTTATCAATGGCAATTCGCACCTCAGGATTGTCACGCAACTTAATGTATCCGGCAATGTCATCGAAGTACCCAGCGTTGGATAATGCTACTACAGCTTTTCTATTTTCTACACGCTTTCTAGGTCTCCACCTATCTAATAGTCCCACTCACTCACCTCCTTTCAGTAGATACCTAACTATTTAGCCACCTCTTGGCCACATTTCCCGTTTGCATATCGTCCAACATTTGGACAGCAGAAAAGACCCCTGCATCGAACAAGTCAATTCGTTGAGTCTTTGTTACTTTTTCATATTGAATCATGTCATCCGTCTTTTCGATAGCACGTACATTCTGTACACAATATTCAAAGGCCGGGTTATGGAGATAATACAGCTCTTTGTTTTTAGCTTTTAGTTCAATTCTTCTAAAACCTTCGCTTTTCCGATAAAAATACTGTGGCTGGTCTACCACTCTGAACTTGGCCTTTTTCATTCCAATCATGAATTCCCGACCAAACTTCTTATCGAAACCAATTTGTTTAATTTTAAAACCTTTACGCCTCATGGAAACAAACCATTTAACCACATCATCGTAATGAACAGTCGGGGTATTACTCATGGTTAATACGCCGTCATCCTGCCAACCAAACAACGGGATATTATCTTCTTCTGCTTTATGGTAGGCTGCAGCAATCGGGAAGAAGGCATGCGTAATGACAATATCAATTTCTTTATCCTCGGTTTTATACCGTCCATACAAAGCAGATGCCGATAAGTCGTGCATCTTAGAGAGGTCAGCCCCTCCATACCAAGTAATATTTAACTTAGCTAAGTCTTCTAATGTCCAATCATAGGACAGATCACTCGACCTAAATTCATCGATATTAAAATAAGCTCGCATCGCTGAAGTATAAATATTCAAAGACTTGGTAAGAAAATCTTTTCTTTGTTGAGGGTCATTTTGGGCCTGCTCAGCATCACTTAGAATATCTTCTGGGCGAATCGTCACGCCATAGTTAGGGTTAGCTTTTTCATGTTGAATAGGATTGGTATAATCCACCGTTCCTTCCTTCGTTTCATCTGCTTTTGCGATAAAAATAAAATACTGCTCATCGGTAATGGTGTGATCCAATACCTTCTGGCAGTACTTTAACCGGTTGTAACAAAAAGAGTTCATATTATCCCCAGCAGTCGTAATTCCAATCATTAATTTATTCGTATAAGCCTTCATTGCTTCCTTAATGATATTGTACTGCTTAGGTGTTTTATAAGCATGGAGCTCATCTGCAATACCCACATTACAGTTCAAGGAGTCTTGGGTATCAGGGTTAGCAGCCAAAGCTTGAATATAAATAGACCCTTTTCCAAGAGTGCCACTAATCGAGTGCTCCATATTATTATCCAGCACCCTAAAATTCGAAATTTCTCCCATTTCAGTTAAGTTGTATTTCAAATAATTAAAGGATTGCATAGACTGTCTGAGTGCAGCACCTACAATATAAACTGTCGATCCTGAATTACGCTCAAGCAAGGCTAAGCCCCAAGATAGGGCAGCAATAAATCTTGTCTTCCCATTCTTTCGAGGTAAAAACACAAAGGCTTCTTTAAAACGCCTTTTCTCCGTGCCTGCATGCCAAAAGCCCAAGAGATTATACACAATGAATTTTTGCCAAGGCTCTAAGATGAATGGCTCTCCTCTAAGTGGGGTTCCATCTAGTCTTTCACCTTGGTCATGCACAAGTGTGGTCTCAATAATTTGAATCACAAACTCAGCATCACGACATCTAAAGTCATACTCTGGATTCTTTAAATCAGCTAAATAGCGTTGGCAGGCTTGAATAATCTCTTTACTGGCAATTTTTGTACCATCCACAATTGATTGTGCGTACTCCATCACAACTTGTTGGTTAGGATTAGCCACCAATGCTGCTTAGCACCTCTGCTAACTTAGACCCAGATTTTTCATTTGGTAAATTAAGCGACTGATATGTCTTCGGATTAAGGCATAATCGATCGGAGTACGTGATTATATCTTTCCTTAAAGTCTCTAGCTGCTTAGTAATCGGCAGCTTTCGACCGTCTAAGTCTTCAAGAGCATAGCCGCTTTCTTGATATTGTGTCATCCGCAGCTCATACTCTCTGACTACATTTACAAAAATAGTAATCAAGATGTTATATTCGGGTTTGTAAACTCCTAACGATTTCATATCGCTGACAACTCTTTGCTTTATCGCATCAATTTCTTGTTCCAATTCAACCTGGGTATCATCAGTACTAAGCTTTAGTGGCTGTTTGGATAAAAAATAATCGTCATCTAGGTCAAATTCTTCAACGATTTTAGAAAGTAGCGCCGTGCTAGGGTTTTTACGACCATTTTCAATCTCTGATAAGTAGTTTTGACTGATATTTATTCGTTCAGAAAACTGTTTTTGAGTCATTTTAAGGTAATTTCTCAATTCTTTAATCTTTAACCCTATCAAAATACCACCTCCTATGAATATCGCTAAATAAACTGCCGAGTCTCCGGAGAGGGAAGAGTCCCTACTCCTCGGTCTCCCGTGGCCGGCCCAAAAATCCGGACTTAGGGGGGCCTATCAAAGAATTTTTCGAACTCTTTTCGCCTTTTTTGTTGCCAATACAGCCCTCTGCCAATAATTTTGTCCGTTTTCCTATCGTGAAATCCATTATGTTCCTTGTTTGTCAACGGCAGCAAGTTCCAATCCACCAGTGCCAGCTCCGGATACTCGCTTAATGGATAGATATGATGGATCATCTCTGCTGGTTCGTGCCTGCCAAACTGCTTTGCTTCTGCTGACAGATAGTTATAGCGCCTTAGTGTAAGCTCACGCTTCTTCTGCCACTTAGCAGTTCGGTAAAAAGGATTAACTTTTTTCATATTGAACTCCTTTCGAAGTAAAATAAAAAGCCGTCTGAATAGACGACTTAAGATAAAATAAATTTGAAACGCTAATTACAAATAAGAAATTCGTACCAATATTTATTTGTCATTTTTCACTATATTTATAGAAGATGCTTCCTCAACTTTATTCAAGGAATACACCATCGCGCCAAAAAGCAAAGGGAATAAAATCGCTGTAATGAAAAATATAGTAATAAAGCTAAAAAATGTTTCACTTAATTTATTTAAAGAACAAGATTTATAGACATATTCTTCATAAGCAAAAGTTGATATTTGTATAGATATCAAGAGTGAAAGAAGTATTATTTTTAGTTTTATTAGATTTTTCTCAAGCAAACCATCATCTGTAGTTGCTTTTACTTTAACCGAAAATGTTTTTACAGTATTTATATTTAGAAAAACTGTTAACAAAGCTATAAGCAATGTTAACTCTTTATTCTGTACAACTATCATTGCTACTAAGAAAAATAACATCGTTGGCCAGGCAACTGAAAAATATTCTGAGTTATTTTTAACAAAAATGTAGAGCCCTCTAATTACTATATATACACCTACAGCGTAGAATACTAAGCTTTGCCACAAAGGAGCGGTTGCATCAATCACTAGAAGTGTTATCAATAAAAAAGAAACTCCAAAAAAAATTAATGCATAGCTGTAATATTCCCTACACTTACTAGAGTTCTGTTTTTCCATATTCTGATCTCCTTATTTTTTAGTATAACTATAACAAAATCCACCCCGCCTGGCGAGGTGGAAAATAAAATAAGGAGGATACATCTTGATAGTTGGCCGCTCTGCCTAACTATCACGCTATCATAATACCAGGCTTTAGTGTGACATGTAATGACATTTAGTGACATTTAGTGACCTCTTTAGCTCTAAGCTGCTGCAATGCTTGACCATGTAGCCTGAGTGTATGGCGATAGGTCCAGTGGTTATTCACAGCAACTTCCTCCCAAGTCTTACGATTCAGATAATAGTCAATCAATA